>CAZWRW010000304.1:0-2106 GCA_964636465.1 uncultured Ruminococcus sp.
CAACTTATTCCCACGATGGGAATAAGTTAACGAGATTTTTAAATCTCACAGATATATTTTTTATTTTTAAGTAACATATAAAAAACCAGTTAGAAAATACTCTAACTGGTTTTCGATTTTTATAAACTTTTATATTAACCTAAAGTGTCAATCAAATGGAGAACGTAACGCTTAACGAGTATTAAATCAGTTACTCTAACGTCGCCATCGTGATTTACATCTGAATTTAGATAACCTTGAGTAGTATAAGTTTCAGTACCGCTTTCGGTCATATGTAGGATGTACTGTCTCATGAGTTGTATATCAACCACATTGATTTTGCCATCACAGTTAGCATCACCCCAAAGGGTTTCGGAAGTGTCAGTGTCAGTTGCAGTAGTTGTAGTTGTCACTTCGCTACTGGATACCGGTACAGCATATAGACCATACATAGTAGCAGAACCCACAGTCGCACTGATAAATAGATTTTTCATTTCAGCGAGGGTAACATCGTTAGAGTTTAGTATGTCCATGATGTCATCGTATTCAAAGTAAGCCACAAAAGTATCGTTACTAGTTGAAGGGATTCTGTACCAACCACCTTGTAGAACTATCTCAACGTCACTAGATGAATCGTAGACTAGTGCGAGTTTGTAGTCTTCGTTGATGTAATCCTTCCAACCTGAAACTGCAATGTTATCCCAAGAATCTAATACTGTGCCGTCTTCGGATTTGTAGATTTCTTTCCAATCGTCAGCCACTGGGATGTCGTCCCAATCAAAAGTTGGAGCCTCATACTCTTGATATTCAGGTAGAACGTAATCAGTTACACCGACTGTGTCCATCATAGCCTTTAGGACTTCCGCTGAATTAGGATATACTGTGTTAGTCAATCTGTAGAAATATCCGTGAGCTTCGCCGTTGTCGCCAGTTTTTTCATCGTAGCAGACGTTGTTGTCCCAAAGTACGCAAGGGATGTTAGCTTCCTTAGCGTAACCTAGGTATGCTTTAGCCCATTCAACTCTAGATTCTGTATTGTTAAAGTCGGATGCACTGAACTCACCTATGATGATAGGCACACCTTTATTTTCAGAAACGCTCTTTAAGCTATTAAATAGTGACTTCAAAGAAGAGTCATAATCTTCACCGTAACCGCTCTTGCCTGGGAACTCGTGATTTGAATATGTACCAGTATCCATAGTAAAGAAGTATGGTGAATATGCGTGTACTGAGATAGCTACGTTTCCATCATCACTGGAGATGTCTAGAGAGTTTAATGCTTTAGTATCTGTAGTAGCCACGTAAGCAGGAACCATTAGAAGTCTCTCTTGATTGTTAGTAGAACTGCTACTTCTTATGGTAGTTATGAACTCTCTATTTAGAGTGTTTATGTAGTTCCAAGTGTAGCCGTCATCACCGGAGCCGTTGCCCCATTCACTGACGTTGGCGTTATCTTGTTGACGAGGTTCGTTCATACCCTCAAATATTAGATGTTGGTCGTAATCCTTAAAAGTCTCAGCGATTTGCGTCCAAACGTTGTTGATATACTGTGATGCTGTTGCCAAGGTTTCATCAGTGAACTCTGGCACATTGATGATGCCCTCTTCATGGTGAATGTTCAAGATTACGAACATATCGAGGTCATAAGCGTAGTCGACTACCTGTTTAACGTAGTTTAACCAAGTTTGGTCGATTTCATAGACCCCATCATCGTTTAGTGAAACGTGCTGATACCAAGTCGTAGGAATTCGAATAGTGTTGAAACCTGCATTCTTGACAGTTTCAATCAATTCCTTAGTAGGTTCAGGATTGCCCCAACAAGTAACAAACTTACTAGGTGATGCATTGGAAAATGCTGAACTGTAACAGTCTAGAGAGTTACCCAAGTTCCAACCTATGGTCATCTGTGAGGTTATGTCCTCCGCAGATAGGTTTGTGAGTGCTGAAACTTTATTAACGTCACTTGAGTAACGGTTAATCTGTCCGAACACGCACAACATCGATAACATACACGCCAATGACGTGAGTATCGAAACGATTCTTTTTTGAGCCATGTTAGCCCTCCTTATATAGTTTTAAAGATATTTTATCATAGTTTAATCGTATTGTCAACATGAAATATTGAGT
>CAZWRW010000305.1:0-2103 GCA_964636465.1 uncultured Ruminococcus sp.
AGCTTGATACTTTAGTGGAAGCATATGATTTTGTTACAGCCAGAAGAGGCCGTGGCTTTATGCAGGGACTGGTTCTTACAGTTCCGGTAGGACAGGTGGCAGCCAAAGCCTTAGAAGAGGGATTGATTGTTATCACAGCAGGCTCTGATGTGCTTCGTTTTGTTCCGCCTCTTATTATAGAAAAAGAACATGTGGATGAGATGATGGAAAAACTGAAAAAAGTTCTTGATAGCTTTGTACAGTAAATCTACATGATATACATAGGGAGATATAGATTTTTGGAATATCTCCTGAGAATAAAAATCCAATTATGGGATACTCTTTAAAGAAAAGGATGCAGGAGGATTCTATGATTGGATTTTTAATTGCAATTTTATCAGGAGCGCTAATGAGCGTTCAGGGAGTATTTAACACTGGGGTAACAAAAGAAACCAGCCTCTGGATTTCTAATGTTTGGGTGCAGGGTACCGCCCTTGGAGTATGTATGTTAGGATGGCTTGTAACCGGAAGAGATTCCTTTGTTCAGCTTCAAAAGGTGCAACCAAAATATTTACTTTTAGGTGGTGTCATAGGAGCTTTTATTACACTAACGGTTATTAAAAGTATGGAAACGTTAGGCCCAGCAAAGGCAGTTTTGTTTATTGTGGTTGCGCAGATAGCCTGTGCATATCTGGTGGAATTATTTGGAATGTTTGGTGCAGAGAAAGCGGCATTTTCCTGGCAAAAGCTATTGGGAATTGCCATAGCCGTTGCCGGGCTCATTGTTTTTCAATGGGAGCGAAGTGCCGGATGAAAAAGTTGGATAAAAATTTTCGGGGATTTGTATATTAGTCAATGATGTGACACCAACTTTAAAAAAATAAAATCGGTGGTATGTTACTATAAATGTTAATCGGTGAACAGGTTCCTGTTGCACCTCATTCTTATTCCGCTTGACTATTTTTTATCTGCAAGGTTTTACTCTGTCAAGGTTGCGAAGCACCCTTTTGGGCAAGACCTTGACAGAGTAAAACCTTGCAGATACTTCACAAACAAGCGGAATAAGAATCAGTGTGTCTCGAGTTCGAGACGCTTTTGCAGTGGGGATTTCCACCCTAACACTTGCATCGGTATGTTGTTTGAACGGTTCAGATATCGTTTCATTTGAACCATTAAGTCTTGGTAGCTGTAGAAAGATATGTGATTATAGAAGCGCTCTTGGTCATTTCTGTGGCTACGTTCGACTTTTCCGTTGTGTCTTGGTGTGCGAGGGCGTATCCTTTGATGCTTGATTTTTAGTTCCTTACACAGGATATCAAGGGGATGTTCTCTGCCTGTTTTCTTCAGATGAGTAAACTCAGCACCATTGTCGGTCTGGATGATTTCTGGCTTGTAACCAAAGTAGGCAATGGCTCTTTTTACGAAGTCAATGGTAGAGTAGCTGCTTTGTTCCATGTAAGGGTACAGAAATCGTTCGCGTGAGGCTTCATCGATAACCGTGTATTGATAGAATTTCTGCGGTACAGAACCGTTATAACAGACAGTAGGAACATACTTTACATCCATTTGCCATTTAACGCCTAACTCGGTTGGAGTATCATATGGCTTAGGTTTGCTCAGCTTCTTAGTAGAAGGAGCGTAGCTGGAATAGCCCAGGCGACGAAAAACACGATATAGAGATCCAGGATGGCGAGAATAGCCCTTAGCTGTACGAAGCTTGCCATAGAGCTCGCAGACGGAAATTTTAGGATTACGTCGATGATAGTTTTGAATCCATTTTAATTCCTCTTGCGTATGAGCATTGGGATGCGGGGAATGAGGTCTGTGAGATTTATCAAGTAAGGATTCTTTTGTTCCATCATATTTTTTATTCCAACGCATAAGTGAAGATTTAGAAATATGATAGCGCCTACAGACAAAGGAAACACCCACACCTGTGCGATAAAGTTTTACGGCGTAGTATTTTGTGTTAAATTCATGTGGCAAATATCGTTGAGAGTATGTTATTGTATTCATAACGGTTGATGATCCTTTTCTTAGAATATTTTTTGTGGTGATTAACATTCTATAGGACTCAACCGTTTTTGTATAGTGGTAGGGTGTCACATCAATTGTAACCCTACA
>CAZWRW010000306.1:0-2102 GCA_964636465.1 uncultured Ruminococcus sp.
GTTTGATTTTTGAAATATTTTGATATTAACATAACGCCAGTTCAATAATACAATTTGCTTTCGGCAAATTTGCGGAACGTCGTGGGCGACGTTCCCTATATAGGATTTTTAAATCCTCACAGAAAACAATTTGAATTAAGGTAATAAGCTTAGAAAGGATATATTATCTATGAAAAATTACGATACTATCACCCCTGAGGGTACGAAAGATTTACTGTTTAGCGAATGTGTCGCTAGGCGTGATGTGGAAGAAAAGATACATGACATCTTTAAGAGTCGTGGTTATGTAGAAATCATAACTCCAGCGTTGGAGTTTTTCGATGTGTTCAACTTAAACTCTAGACACTTCCCACAAGAGAATATGTACAAGTTAGTTGACAATAAGGGTAGGTTGTTAGTTCTCCGTCCTGATAACACCATGCCTATAGCTAGAGTGGTGGCTACTCGTCTAAAGGATGCCATTCTACCGATTAGACTATACTACAATCAATGTGTATACAGTGTAAGTCCACAGCTTAGGGGCAGAAGTGACCAAGTAGTACAATCAGGTATTGAGTTGATAGGCTCACAGTCTGAGATGGCAGACGTTGAAGTTATCAGCATGGCTATAGACGTTCTAGACGTATGCAGTGATGGCAACTACTCTCTAGAGATTGGCGATAGTGGTATCTTTAAGGAGTTAGTCTCAAACCTTGACGTTTCCGACGATATGAAAGAGAATATCCGTAGCTTGATAGAACAGAAGAACTATCCAGCACTTAACGATACTTTAGACGCTTTAGGTAAGAGCAAAGTAATCCAATCATTAAAGAAGTTACCAAGGCTATTCGGTGATGTGGAAGTTCTAGACAAGGCTTCAGCAATCTTTGATAACAAGAAGATTAACATATATTTGAATGACCTTAGAAAAGTCTATGAGAACGTTAAAACTCTATATCCTGATGCTAAGATTAACATAGACTTAGGCATGGTAAATCGTGCAGACTACTACACAGGAGTAATCTTAAAGGGTTACATCGAGGGTTGTGGTGATGAGGTTCTATCTGGTGGTAGGTATGACAAGCTTATCGCTGAGTTTGGTTATGACGTTCCAGCAACCGGCTTTGCAATCAATGTGGATGCAGTCGCACAGATGGTCGCTATCAAAAGAAGGTCAAGAACACTCATGCAGACGTTATAGTCTTCGCTGAGGAGGGCTACGAAATGAAAGCTATGCAAGTCGCACAGAAGATGCGTAAAGAGGGTCTAAAGGTTGAAAACTCTTTTATAGATGACCTTGAAAGTGTTCGTGAGTACGCACTAGAGACTAAAATTCCTAGGATTATGATTATCAATGAGAACGTTACGGAGGTAGAATAAGATGTCTAAACCATTAAGAATCGCCCTAACCAAAGGCAGACTTGAAAAGGATACTATCGGACTATTAGAAAAGTTAGGTTTCGATTGTACGGCAGTCCGTGAAAAGGGCAGAAAGTTAATATTGCCAATCCCTGATGCAAATTTAGAAGTGGTACTCGCAAAGGCTATGGACGTTATCACATATGTTGATAGGGGAGTCTGTGACTTGGGCGTAGTCGGTAAGGATACCATCATGGAGAGCAACGGCAGATTCTACGAACTCGTAGACCTTGGCTTTGGACGTTGTAAGTTTGCTCTCGCAGGTAAAAAAGGTGATGATTTCTATGAGGGTTACGGCGTTAAGACTGTAGCTACTAAGTATCCTAATGTGACTAGAAACTTCTTTGAGGGTAAGGGCATGGATATCGATATAGTGAAGATTGAGGGTTCTGTAGAACTTGCTCCACTATTGGATTTAGCCAACGGTATCGTGGATATCGTGGAGACTGGCACAACTCTAAAAGAGAACGGTCTAGAAGTCTTTGAGGATGTTGCACCTATCTCCGCTAGGTTGATTGCCAATACAGTATCTTTGAAACTCCGTCAACAGGAGATTGAAAACCTTATCGAATTGATTGAAAGTAAACTTTAATTCGTTTGAAAATCCCATGTAGGGAACGGGCTGTGACCGTTCCTTAGAATCACACGCAGTGTGATTGATTTTTTATTGAATTTACAAAACACAAACATTGATTTGACTTCGT
>CAZWRW010000307.1:0-2092 GCA_964636465.1 uncultured Ruminococcus sp.
AGCTACAGTTTATATCACGGTGAAATCTATCGGAAATACTGAAATTCCTTTACACGTAGATATCACTTCTACGGCAAGGTATGCTAACACTAATGAAGATTAAAAGTTTGAATGTACCTTTGAGATTTTAAAGTCCTGTGTAGGGAACGGACTGACCGTTCCACCATGCGACAGCATGAAATTATATCAAATTAGAAAAAGTAAAGTTTTGGGGAGTTGCTATGTTTAACGTTGGAGATGTCTTAGACAATACTTATAGAATCGTTGAGAAAGTCGGTGCAGGTGGCGGAGGTACTGTATATAAGGCTTATCAACTTAGGTTGATGAAGTATGTAGCTATCAAGCTCATAAACGAAAACGTTGCGGGTAAGATTAACGAACGTGCTGAGGCAGACATCCTGAAAAATTTGAGAAGTAGTTACATTCCAATGGTGTACGACTTCCTAAACGTGGATGGTAGAAACTATACCGTCATGGATTTCATAGAGGGTTCGGACTTAAAAAAGCTCATGGAGAGCCGTAAACAACCTTATGGAGAACCTCAAGTATTGGAGTGGGCAAACCAACTCTGTAATGCAGTTGAATACCTCCATACTCAAGAGAAACCTATCATACATAGTGATATTAAACCTGACAACATCATAATAACCCCTAAGAACACTATCTGTTTGATAGATTTCAACATAAGTTCCATCTTTAGTGAGAACGGCACATTCGCCAAGGGACACTCCAACGGCTATGCCGCCCCTGAACAGTTTGGAAAGTCTAGTAGTATTGCAAGTATCGCCAATTCGTACACGCACAAGAGTATCACCCATAACAAGGGAGCTTTTCGTGTATCCATAGATGAACGTACCGACATATACGCCATGGGTGCTACGATATACTTCCTACTTACGGGCATCAGACCCAATGGATTAAAAAGTTTGGACTTCACAAAAATCAAGTCTCCGACCTTTAAGAAAGTTATCAAGAAGTGTATGCAAGACAATCCTATACAGAGGTATCAATCTGTAGAGGAGATGCGTTCGGATTTGAACAGCGGAAGAGGGTTCAGTTTTACTAACATACTCTCACGATTCAACAGAAACGAACAGAAAAACACAGAAGTCAAACCAGTAATATTTGTGCAATCCGAGAGTGAGTTTTCTACTGACAAGTTCGTTCCAGATTGCGAAGAGGTAGACTTCAATGACTTTGGTAACACTTCAAAGAATCTAGCCAACGGTGGTATAGTCTCCACACAAGGCAAATTTCTCTACTATTCAAACGGTAGTTCATTGGTTAAGCACTCCCTAAAACAGAACGAGACTACCACCATATGCAATGATAAACCTAGCTACATCAACGTGTTAGGAAATACCATCTACTACATAAACTCCGCTGATAATAAGGTTTACTCCATACGTACCGACGGACACAAGAAAAAAGTTCTAATAGATTCCGAATGCTCTTACCTATGCGTAAGAGAAGATTTACTATACTACATCAACGTTTCGGATAACTATACTCTGTACAAGGCAGATATTCAAAAGACTTTTAACAAACAGATAGTTAATCAAAAGTGTAGTTCTTACTGTATCTTTGGAGATAGAATATTTTTCATCAGTGAGGATAACCACTTCCAGTTAGCGAGTATCAATATGTACGGTGAAAACTTCCTAATCCATGACAAGAGACCTTGTGGTTCTGTGTTAGAATCTCATGGTAACCTGTTCTATAAAGCCTATGATGGCTCAAAGTATAACATAAACCTCCTTGCCAAGAATGGCACTCCTCTAGTGGCATTTAATGATTTAGGTGTATCGGAATACAACGTATATAAGAGTTACATCTATGTGGTTGCCGATGCTACTAACGGCTTTAGGCTCTACCGCAAAGATTTAAAAACCAATGAGGTTACCCCTCTAATCAAGAACAGTATCTGCGATAGTATAAACATTGCAGATGAATATATCTTCTACTACGATATGATAGAAGATAAGATAGAAAAGATAACTATTTAACGTCAATTCGATGTAACAAATATAATTCTATTTGGTTGATGAGAAAGAGGGAGGGGCGGAATATTTCCTACATTATACTAACCTAA
>CAZWRW010000308.1:0-2083 GCA_964636465.1 uncultured Ruminococcus sp.
TTTGAATTTTTTATGTTAATGGTAATTCGATAATCAAAAGTTGCGGAACGTTCAAAGGGCGTTCCGCAATAGATTAATAAATATTTTATAAGGAGATTTATATTATGTGTGGAGTAGTAGGTTACGTCGGTGATAGAAACTGTACTGATGTGTTAATAGACGCATTAAGCAAACTTGAGTATAGAGGTTACGATTCAGCAGGTATTGCAGTATTTGAAAAGAATAAGATAGTAGTAGAAAAGTGTCAAGGTAAGTTACAGAACCTAATCGACAAGTTGGAAAATGGAAACAAACCTATCGGACACTGTGGCATAGGACATACTAGATGGGCAACTCATGGTGAGCCATCAGACATAAACTCTCACCCACACGGTAACAAGAGAGTTACCATAGTACATAATGGTATCATTGAGAACTACAGACAGATTAAAGATTTTCTATCAAATCAAGGATACTCTTTTGAAAGTCAAACCGATACTGAAACCGTCGCTAAGCTTTTGGATTACTACTATGATGGCAACCCTCTAGATACTATTACTAAGGTAATCGCTGAGATTGAGGGTTCATATGCGTTAGGAATAATCTTTAGAGACTTCCCTGATACTGTATTCTCCGTTAGAAGAGACAGTCCATTGATAGTAGGTCTAGGTAATAATGAAAACTTTATCGCCTCCGATGTACCAGCAATCTTGAAGTATACTAAAAACTATTACCTTCTTGAACAGGATGAGATTGCTGTAATCAAAAAGGATAAGGTACAGATTTATGATATCCATCAAAACCTAGTTGAAAAAGAGGTTATGGTCGCAAATTGGGATATCAATTCTGCTGAAAAGTGTGGCTATGAACATTTCATGTTAAAGGAAATTCATGAGCAACCTAAAGCTATCAGGGATACAGTATCCCCAAGGGTTTCGGATGGTCTACCTAACCTTGAAGAGTGTGGCATCACAGTAGATACTTTAAAAGATGTATCACAATTGTTTATAGTAGCGTGTGGTACTGCTATGCACGCAGGTATCGTGGGCAAGTACGTAATTGAGGATTTGGCTAGAGTTTCAGTAACTGTGGATATGGCTTCCGAATTTATCTATAGGAATCCAATCATACACCCAAATGATTTAGTAATCTTGATTTCACAATCAGGTGAAACTGCTGATACTAAGTCAGCTTTGAAACTTGCAAAGTCTAGAGGAGCTAAGACACTATCAGTAGTGAACGTAGTAGGCTCATCCATAGCCCGTGAAAGTGATATGGTAATCTACACACACGCTGGTCCAGAGATTTCTGTAGCATCGACTAAGGCGTATTCAGTGCAGTTATCTATAATGTATCTGTTAGCATTTGAACTTGCCTATGCTAAGGGACAAATCACAGAAGAAGTTTGCAAGGAGTACACCTCCAAATTGATGGACATTCCAAGCCTAATCGAACAGACCTTAGAACACAAGGATATCTGTCAAAAGGTAGCCTCTAAGATTATGAACGCTACTAGTCTATTATACATCGGTCGTGGTTTGGACTACGCCCTAAGTATGGAGGGTTCTCTAAAACTTAAAGAGATTTCTTACATCCATTCCGAGGCTTACGCTTCAGGTGAATTGAAACACGGTACTATATCCCTAGTGGATGAGGATATGCCAGTCATTGCGGTGGCAACTCAAGATAAACTATTCGATAAGACGATTAGTAACATTAAGGAAGTCAAGGCTCGTGGAGCTAAGGTTGTGCTAGTCTGCAAGGAGACCGCCAACGTCGATGACGAGGTAGCAGACTACATTATCAAGATTCCAGCTACCGACAACGTTCTAATGCCTATGATTACTACTGTACCTTTACAGTTGGTGGCATACTATACCGCAGTGTATAGGGGCAACAACGTCGACCAACCTAGAAACCTTGCAAAATCCGTAACGGTTGAGTAGGTTTGTATAATATTAAAAAAAAATCAGGAACGCCCATTGATGTGGCGTTCCTTTTGATTTGTTATGATAAAAATCAATCAATCATACGCAAAATTGGTTTATCGAACACAAGTTACTTGTTGCTGTGCTTTTCCTTTTCGATAGCTTTAATCAACTCA
>CAZWRW010000309.1:0-2083 GCA_964636465.1 uncultured Ruminococcus sp.
TGAACTATCCGACACACCTTTTAAACCTAGATTTTCTATCAAAGGCGGGGTTGTATGCGTAGAAGTTTTGGCTATCCAAGCCGTCTTGGGTGATACGTAGAGCCTCACCAAACCTTTGAAAATGGACTATCTCACGTTCACGCAAGAAACGCAGAGGTTCTTTAACGTCGTAGGTGTCGGCAAGTCTGAGGAGGTTTTCATAGGTTGCACGAGCTTTCTGTTCAGCGGACATATCTTCGGTAAGGTCAGCGATTGGGTCGCCCTTGCACTGGAAGTACGATGCTGTAAAAGGCACTCCACTAGCGGATGCAGGGTATATTGAGGTGGTGTGGTCTACATAGTACGGTGCGAAACCTTGACTTTCTAACTCTTCCGCTGAGAGGTTTCTTGTCAACTGGTACACTATCGAGGATATTACCTCCATGTGTGCTAGTTCGTAGGAACACTAATCATATCACAATTGCATATGGGTAAAAAAAATTAACCTTTAGGTATTACAGGGAATACTTGTATTGAAAAATCATTAGGATTGCACCAACGTCCACCTTTAGGTTTGTCATACACTACTCTTTCGATAATGCTGTTTAACAAGTCGTTCTTTTCTTGAGGATTTCCCAAAGTACCATACACCGATAACACGTACTCCACTTGAGGTATTAACTGTTGCCTACTGACTATGTTGTTACTTAGTTTTTCTCTATCCTCTAGGAGTTTGACCCTTTTGGCGTTGCATTCCGTGATTCTTGAGGTTATACTTTGGGTACGCTGTGCAAATACTTGTGGTGTATATATCTCACGTTCTAGGAAATCGTAAGCGTTGTCTAGTTGGGAATTTAGCGTTTTGAGTTCTTCGTCTAACTGTTGGATAGCCTTATCATAGGTGACGAGTTCACTCTTTGAAACTTCTGTATCAATGGCGGTATGCTCTTGTATTTGATATTCCTTTACCCAATCGCTTAAAGATAACAAGATTTTCTTCTCTACATATTCAAGTTTAGATGATACGTTAGTACAACCTATATGAGTACATATTAACATATCGGAACACTTCTTTGAGGGTTTACGCACCATAGTATGACCACATACGCTACATACTACCAAACCACTAAGCGGATTCTTTAGCGTAGAGTTCTGTTTTACTGGTTTAGGCGGATTCTGTGATATGTAATGTTGTGCAAGGTCAAAAGTTTCAGTGCTTATGATTGGTGGGTGTAGTCCGTCCACTAGGATGACTTCTTCATTTCGTGGGCGTGATACTGATACTTTGCCATCCACTACGGATTTTTTAGTAGGTCGCCAGTTCCAACGGATTTTTCCTATGTATATTGGATTTATTAAGATATCTCTCACACTAGAGGCAGACCATGTAGCATTCTTTTGTGGCTTGATATTTAAAGAGTTCAAACGCTTAGCTATGAGTGTAGTACCTATACGTATATACGTGCCATCCTCTGTGAGAATGCCTTTGGTGTACCACTCATAGATTAGTTGTACTACGTGTGACTCATCGGGGTTTGGAGATAAGGTGTAGTGCTTATCTACCTTGATTTTGTCATAGCCATAAGGCTTATGACTTCCGATGTAGTTGCCCTCCTTGATACTTGCTAAACGTCCAGCTTGGAGTCGCCTATTGATGGTTTTGTACTCCCTACGGCTCATGAATAGTCCAAACTCGAAGTATTCCTCGTCAAACTCATTACGAGGGTCATAGGTCTTAGTGGGCGTGATGATTAACGTATCACTATATTTGAACGTCTGTGCTACTATGCCTTGGTCGATAGTATCGCCCCTTGCTAGACGTTCCACTTCCATCACTAGGACACCATCCCATATGCCCAACTCTACGTCGTGGAGTAGCTCTTGCATCTTAGGTCTCGCCGATATAGTATCCCCTGAAACTATCTCCTTATACACTTTGGATATTTTCAACCCTCGTACGTTAGCCAACTCTTTCAGGATGGTTTCGTGTCTAGTTAGAGTGTCCTCTTCACCTTTGGCTACATCCACCCTAGACTTTCGCAAATATATACAGTATTGCTCCATATTATAACACCTCCATAGTGTTTCAATTTCGCCCCTACTC
>CAZWRW010000310.1:0-2069 GCA_964636465.1 uncultured Ruminococcus sp.
TCGCCAATCTTCTGTCCCACTAGGACTTGGTCTTTCACCTTAACCATTGGATTGCAAGGTGCTCCCATATGCATAGACATAGGAATCTTGACAAGCTTAGGCAACGGCAACTTTTCCACTGCACAGTTATCTGTATGCTTTGAATGTTTCAAGTGTACAGAGTTTAACTTCTTCAAAAATATAACCTCCTCTAAAAATTATGACAAAATGTTTATGTTTAAAACCCTCTCAGGATTCTATTCATCTTTATGTATTGTAAAGTTATCGTCCAAAATTTCCACGGAAAATCCCTCACTGATGTATACGTTCCGTTGGTCGTCTATGGCGATAATCTTTATGGTATCATCGTTTAGATACTTGCTTAGACTTTTCGTGCCACCCATATATATGTACGTGGATAGAAAATCCGACTTGATACCACTATCGGTGTAGACCGTAACGGAAGTCAAATCCGTAACGACTGGATAACCCGTATTCAAATCCAGTATGTGTGGATACTTTACGCCATCAATTTCGATGTAACGTTCATAACCTCCTGAAGTGGATATGTAACCCGTACCATTCACGGAAAACTTACACACTACAGATTGAGTATCTTCTGGGGAACGCACATAGATTGGAAAACTCTCAACGTCATATAACAGTGTGGATGACCCCATCGTGATATAAGTATCTTTTAGACTATCACCGCTTAGACTGGATGCTATAACGTCTAGAGCGTAACCTTTAGCCACTGACCCCACATCCAAGGTGGTGTTATCCGATAGTGTGACGGTATCATCAACGATGGTTACGTGGTCTATTGAGACACTCTCCAACGCCTGTGAGATTTCCGATTCTGTAGGGATAGTAGGCTCATCACTGATGTTCCAAGCGTCCACTAAGTTCCCTGATGTGATATCGACATCGTAGCCGTAGGTTTGATTTAAACTAAACGTCTCACGGATAAGTTCACTAATATACCTATCTTTGATGGATTTAGTAGTATTTAATAGATACAGTTCTGTCCCCTCTGAGTGCCTATCTAGAATGTTATCTAGTTCTTCAACTAGAGTTTTCACACTGTTGGCAACGTCTTGAGTTGGAGTTTCCACAGTTACTATGGTATCCATAGAGAAGAACGTACTCTGTATTGAGTTATTCTCACTACCGAAACTTAAACGTGAAACGCACATTATCACTAGTAGAACCAATAGAACTACTATGACTATAGGTCGTACATACTTAGACATACTTTACCTCACAAAGCATTGATTTAAAATAGTATTTATTTTTGTATTCAAAAATGTTAGAATAGTATGAGTGTATTTATCATTGAACTATAAATACAACCACTGATTATTATATAATAAAATTCGTGTTTTGTAAATAGTATTATGTAATATTCGCAAACAAATTGTTTTCAAAAGTGTGAAAGGGGTTGCAACCATTGAAAGGTTATAGATTAAGTTTAATCCGACACGGTTTTACCGAGGCAAACGAAAATGGTATGTATATCGGTTCAAGGACTGATTTACCGTTATCCAAAAAGGGCAAAGATACCCTCATAAATATGTTGGATGAGTACAACTATCCTAGAGTACAACGTGTATATACCAGTCCAATGCTCAGGTGCAAACAGACTTGTGAGATACTCTTCCCAGATAGGCAAATAGTCGCTATGGACGACCTAAAAGAACTCGATTTGGGTGACTTCGATGGCAAGACTGTTGAAGAACTCATAGACCGTCAAGACTATAAGGAGTGGCTCAAAGGTGGTGCTGATAACAATCCACCTAACGGCGAGACTATTCAAGACATGGTGGTGCGTTCATATAGAGCCTTGACTAGAATCATAATGAACATGATGGACGAGGAGTTTACTCACTGTGCGATAGTCACTCATGTGGGAATTATCAAGAATATGTTATCATGTTTTGGACTGCCCAAGCTTGACCCTAAAGAAGTCTACATTGATGTGGGTGAGGGTGCAGAAATTCTAGTCACCGCCGATATGTGGCAACGTTCACAAGCGTTTGAAATCTTGGGTAAAGTGCCATATCCTAAGTATGAGGATTATCAGGATTAAA
>CAZWRW010000311.1:0-2054 GCA_964636465.1 uncultured Ruminococcus sp.
TATCGCTGTTATTATTTTTTTTTACCATATGTATAGTATATCATTTTTAAGTGTGATTGCCAAGTGCTTTTTGAAAAAATTTGAAGAAAATCAAAAAATAAGCTCCAACTAATCAGATTGGAGACATAAACGGTATACTTTCAGTAGTTGAAAATGAAATCGTTAAGCTAAACGATATCATCAAGAGTATTCCTAGTGGTGGTGATAGTGTTGTAACTACGTTGTTTGACTACTCAAATTATACGGATTTTCTCAACGAGTACAAGTTCAAGGACAACCAATGGAACGACGATGAATACACGTTTGAACAGGCAATTCAAAAAGTTACTAGCCTTTGCAGTTCCGAATATGACTATCAACTAAGGCTTTCCTCAGCTTTTGGATGGTCTGCTACAGTACAGATATTATGCTTGATACCTGTGGAAATCAACGCAAATTCAAGGTTGCTGGTCAACTACAACTGTTCAACTACTGGTAGCGATATCACTGTGGATGTTCTACAGTCGGATGATTTCAATGCCGAAACGTTAGAAACGTTTGAGAGCATTCCATCTGTATACGTCAACAACGATGGCTATCTGTCTCTCAACCTGTTCCAAAATGGTGATATTCCTAATGGAACGTACTACTTTAAGTTCACCTATACGTCTGTAAACCCAGTATTTTTAATAAAATCTATTGAGGTGATAACATGAAAAACTGGCAAAAACGTGCCTTGAGGACGTTCCTGCAGTCATTTGCAGGAACTATTGCCACACAGTTGACAATCTATCAAGGTCAAGAATTAACAAAAACCGTGATTATTTCACTAGTGGCTAGTGCTTTAGCTAGTGGACTATCCGCAGTTATGAATTTAAATGAATAGAAAGGATTTGATTTTATGGCTATATTAACACCTGATAACACATCTAATGCAAACGGATTGACTGTCAACGAGTACTTGTTGACTAAGCACAATCCAAACAAAATCGATATGCCTACCACTACTATGTCGCCTATCGGCGTGACTATCCACAACACTGGTTGGATTTCAGTAGCCTCTGGAACTACTCCAGCAGAACAGTATACTAGAGCTACCGTCAACGGTCATATGAACACCGTTAGAGTACACTACTATGTAGACAACGTTTGTGCGTGGCAGAATCTTCCCTTAAATCGCAGTGGTTGGCACGCAGCGGACGGAAATGGCAATGGCAATCGTAAAACCATCGCTATTGAGTGTATTATGGATAACTCTACAGATAATAAGTCACTACAAAGTGAGGATAACTGTGCTAGATTAACAGCGTACCTAATGCACAAATATGGTTGGACTGTCGAAAAGAACTTGTTCACGCACACATACTGGTTACATATCCGTGATGGGCATTCAGGCACGATAGACCAATTAAACGTTAGAAACCATACGTATAAAAACTGTCCGCAGTACATAATTCCGCACTGGAACAGCTTTAAGGTCAAGGTTAAGAGTTATTTAGACGAACTTAATGGCAAGTCTACAACATCAAATACGACTGAGTTTCAACCTTATCTAATCAAGGTTACTTCTGAAGATGGTTTCGTAAACGTTCGTAAGACACCAACGTGGGACGATGACGACATAGTTACAAAGGTTGAAAACAGCAATACTAAGTACACTATCGTTGCAGAAACTACCTTCGATGGTGTGACGTTTGGCAAGTTGAAAAGCGGTCTAGGATGGGTAGCACTCAACTGTTGCACAAAAGTTTAAAATATCGATTTTATGTTCCCGACATTACTGTCGGGAACTAATTATGTAATTATGAAAGGATTTGATTTAAAAATGAAAAGTTTTATTGCTTGGATTGGTGGAAAGTCATTACTTGCAAAGAGGATTGTTGAAGAGTTTCCACAAGGTGTTGAAAGATATGTTGAAGTGTTCGGAGGTGGCGGTTCTGTGTTGTTTTCTAAAGATAGTCATGCACCACTAGAAATCTACAACGATGCTAACAGCGAACTGGTGAACCTATTCCGTTGCATGAAGTATCATCGAGCGGAACTTGAAAAAGAAATCGATGGGTATATCAACAGCC
>CAZWRW010000312.1:0-2050 GCA_964636465.1 uncultured Ruminococcus sp.
TTTGGAAGTACAACTCAAAGTGGACGGACTTCTATACGTATTTTGGACTATCCAAGGCAGACGTTGAGAAGTACACAAAGTAGTGATGTCAAATGAACGAACGACAAAAACGTTTCTGTGAGTTCTACGTTGGTGAATGTATCGGGAACGTGGTGCAATCGGCTTTAAAGGCTGGATACTCCAATAGCTACGCTAATCATTTAGCATACAAGCTATTGGAAAATATAGAAATTCAAGACTACATCAAGGAACTCTCCAAAGATGGCGAAAATAAACGTATCTCCACGGCGGAAGACGTTCAAAGGTTTTGGACTTCAGTAATGAACGATGTCAACGAACAGATGAAAAACCGTTTGAGAGCCTCCGAACTTTTGGCGAAGACTCAAGGACTTTTCAATAATGATTGGTAGGTGAAATATTATGGCACATGATAAGGTTTATGTATTCGATGAGCAGAAGTGCAAAAAAGAGGGTCTTACTAGAACTCAAATAGAAACTATGCAGGATAACACAGAAAACAAGTTCATTCGTGCATATACATCTTTAGCGGAATTGGGTGCTACTGAGACTACTAAGCTTGATGCTATCGTAAAGGCTATGGAAACTCCAAGTATCGCAATGTATACCGTAGACGTTCCAACTGCACACGTCTATCCTACTGGATACAACAAGGTGACTATCCAAAAGTATGCGGATGGTAACGTGAACATCCTTACAGAACACGACGGAAAACGCTACACAAAGGATACACTTGTAAACCAATACGGCACTTACAACGAAGATTGGAACAAGTTAGGCAAAGTTATCAAAGTACTATCTGGAACTACAACTATCAATCCAGGAGCAAGAAGTTTTAGACTATTAGCTAGTAACTTAGAAACGTCAAGCAATGTAATTCCGATATTCACATACACGGACTTGAGTCAAGGTGGAAACGTCATGGCAGAGCCACCAAACATTTCAATCAGTTCTCTAGTAAATGAGGGAAGTCTGTGGCTCGGTATATATAGTCACGAAAGTTCCACCATTACGTTCAGTTACACGATTATTCTATTAGGTGTATAGCATGAGAACTTTAAGCAGTGTATCACAAGTGAATGACTTCTACCGTTGCAAAGAGTGGATAGACCTCATGAAAAGCATTAGACTTCAACGCAACAACGTGTGTGAGTTCTGTGGTAAACCTATCGTTAACACTTATGATAGCATAGGACATCACAAGATAGAACTCAACAGAAGGAACTACAAGGACTCTAGTATATCTCTTAATCCTGATAATATCATGTTGGTACACCACGCTTGTCACAACAGGATACACAATAAGCTAGGTAACAAGCCTAAAGGCGTGTATATTGTATATGGCTCACCATGTAGCGGAAAGTCTACATATGTACAAGACAATGCAGACTTTGGGGACTTAATCGTGGATATGGATAGTATTTGGGAGTGCATCAGTGGGTGTGATAGATACGTCAAACCTAACCGCCTAAAAGATAACGCTTTTGCGGTTCGTAACCTTTTGATAGAGAATATCAAGTTGAGGGTTGGAAGTTGGTGCAACGCTTATCTAATTGGAGGATATCCATTTGCAAATGAACGTGAACGATTAGCTACACAGTTAGGTGCAAAGGTTATCTATATAGATACACCTAAAGATGTTTGTATCGCAAGGCTTGAGGAGAATCCACAAGGTAGAAACGTCAGCGAGTGGCGACAGTACATCGAGGATTGGTGGGAGAAAGCACAGCGATAGTCCCCCCTGGGTCGAACGTTTAACAGCGATTAGGGAACCGTTGAAGGGACTAGAAACGTCGCAGAAAGTGAAAAAATGAGATTTTTAGGTTTGAAATTCGGGGATGAATATGGAAAGAAAAGAACAACTATCGAAGTTACTGGAAAACAATCCGAGCAAGGACATTTTAGAGCCTATGCTTGACGACTTAGTATTTTTAGAGGTTCGCCTGAATGAACTAAAAAAGCTACCGTTTATCAAGATTCACCCTGAACACCCCGAAATGCAAAAGGTTACTCCAGCGGGTAAGCAGTACAA
>CAZWRW010000313.1:0-2046 GCA_964636465.1 uncultured Ruminococcus sp.
TTGTTATCAAAACGCTAAAAAGTTAGTTTGGAGTTAATATTTTTATCAAGGTTAGATATGTAGTCTTGTTTAGTGATTTGCTCGTAAGTTTTGCTAATATCTTGGTATATCTTATAAGTTTGCTCACGCTGAGCCAACTGCTGTTTAAGTGTTGCGATTCTGCTCTCATTTTGATTGAAAAGACCTTTTAACCTATTAACCTCATCAGTATTGGTGAGGTTATATTTTTTTATGTACTCCTTGCACATAGATAGCTTTAGCCGTTCAGCTTGGGTTAGACTGCTTTTAGACACCAGTTCATTGTATAGCTTAACGCTTTGGAGTGCATCAGCGAGAGTACTTTGCTCTGTGGCTAGTTGGTTGATGGCTCTTTTGGTATCCTCTAAAGTCTTTGTGTTATCTGCGAGTAGGCGTTCTAGGTGCTTTATAGACTGTATACCATCACGATTTATTATGGAAAGCTGAAACGATAGCTTGTGGATATAGTCATCGTTTTCAGCGGAGTACGGCAACGATGGGTTATGTTTCTTCGGGGACTTCTCACCACTCTCAACCATCTCCGATACTTTGTAGATAGTTCTATAGTAGGTCTTCTGTAGGTCGTTCAAGAGTTCCTCAACTGGCTTGGAAGATATATCGATTTTGTAGTCTATCCTAGCTTTAAGACTGTCTTCGGTGTAGTCATAGCCGAGGGTTTTAGTTCTCACGAATCTTTCTTGTCCCTCTGCCCTCAAAGATATGTACTTCCCTAGCTTTACTTCATAGCCTAGACTCTTTAACTTTTCGATAAGTTCATCAAAAGATTTAACTTGCAATATAAGTCCGTCAATATCTTGGCGGACTTTTTCTTTCCACGAAGTTCCTTGCTTTTCGTGTAGCCACTCGTTATACTTGGCACTCTGCCCCTTAGAATTTTTCTTCTCTATGGGCATAAATCCATACTGTAGGCACACTTCATCGGATGAGTTTCTAACCTGTCTTAGCGTAGTTTGGTTATCGTTGATTTTCTTGCCATCGAGGGTGTAGGTGTTCACTATCAAGTGCGAGTGTATGTGAGCCTTGTCTGTGTGGGTAGCAATCACCACTTGAGCGTTTTCGCCGAACGTCTTTAGAGCAAATACTTTGGCAATCTCGTGGGCGAGTTCTGGGGTGATATTGTCCTTTGGCGAAAAACTCTGTATATAGTGAATTGCCTTAATCGCACCCTTTCCCGATTTAGTAGGCACATCGTCCCACGAGCGACCAGTATGCTTTTGAAAGACCATCTCCATGTTCTTAGCACAATCGGAAGCGTTGGTGGAACAGTTCAACGATGTAGCATATAGGCAGTTTTCGGTCTTTTTGGGGTTGAGTATGTAGGCTATGCTTTTTCGCACTGTACTTCGTATAGCTTTTGACTTAACATATGGCATATTTCCTCGAAGTCCTCCTTTAGTTGGTTTACGTCATTAGCGTAGATTGAGTTGGTTTCATTCACTCGCCTAGCGACTTGGTTGATGTTATTGCCTATGTGACTAAGTTCCGTCAATATGTCGCAGAACAATTTCATATCCACAACATTTATTTGCCCGTTTAGAGCCATACTGCGGATGTAGTCCGTAGTGTTTAGAGCGGTAACGTTCGCCCTTTGCTGAATCTTCTTCCAGTCCTCAACGCTAAAATCGATTGCCTTGCGTTTTACTTGCTTAATTCTTCTCAATAGAAATCTCTCCTTAGATAAAAAATAGGGTCTTAGGCTTAGCCTAAAATGTGTGGGGTATGACTTTTTGGAGTTTCTCCAAAGAGTAGCGAAAATAGAGGGGTACACCGTTTTTGAGCGTCATACCCATGAAAGTATGGACATACTTTCTGTGCCTTGCTATTCCAATAGAATAAATAAAATACTAAAAATTAGCATATTATAAAATCTTTAAAGTTTGTCTATCCCCCTCAAAAAATCCCCTCATAATATAGGACAGAAATCAGCCAAAAAACAACCCTAAATTACATGATTAAAAGAAAAATCTGCTTACCCTAATAAGCAGATTTTATTATTCACAAAATGTT
>CAZWRW010000314.1:0-2036 GCA_964636465.1 uncultured Ruminococcus sp.
TTAATTAAAAAAGGGGTGAGCATCCAGTTTTGATAGGTGAACCTTACATTCCAGAGAATATCACAGTACACTTAGGCTATCCAAGTGATACATCCGCTGAGAACGTAACCGTGCCATTTGTGGACTACGTCAAGAACGTAGTTTCAAGTGAGATTTTCCCAACTTGGAACGAAAACGCCATCCGTGCGAACGTCTATGTGATAGTCACGTATGCATTGAATAGAATCTATACAGAATGGTATCGTTCTAAGGGTTACGATTTCGATATAACTTCTACTACACAGTACGACCAAGCTTTCGTCTACGGCAGAGATACTTTTGAAAACATCGACCGCATAGTAGATGAACTTTTCAACCGATACGTTCACAAGGATGGCTATGTAGAACCATATTTCACATCTTTTTGTAATGGCACTACGGTGACGTGTTCAGGATTGTCACAGTGGGGGTCTCAGGAGTTGGCAGAGAGGGGATACGTCCCGTACGACATATTGACCTACTACTACGGAAAAGATTTAGTCATATCCACAGCGGAAGTGCGTAGTAATACGCCATCATATCCGAATGTGGTGCTTAAAGAGGGTATGTCCAGTAACGACGTTAAGACTATACAAGTACAACTCAATCGAGTGGCTAGGAACTATCCAGCTATACCAAAGATTCCAGACGTTGATGGAATCTTCGACAGTGCCACCACAGACGCAGTTAAGACTTTTCAAGAAATTTTCGACCTTGAACCTACTGGCACAGTAGACGAATCTACATGGTATAAACTTTCATACATATACGTTAGTGTGAAACGTTTAGCGGAACTCAGTTCGGAGGGCGTAAAGTATGAAGATATCTCAAAGCAGTTTCCGGAGGAGCTTTCCATCGGAATGGAGGGTGCAGAGATTTCAAACTTGCAGTACTATCTAGCGGTGATAGGTGCTTACTATGAGAGAGTATCACCAGTTGAAGTTACAGGTTATTTCGGTGAGAAGACCAAAGCTTCTGTAGAATCTTTTCAAAGCGTGTTCGGTCTGCCCGTGACTGGCAAAGTCGATAGGCAAACTTGGAACGATATCTATTCCGCATACGATGGTATCCTACAGAGTGTGCCGTTTGAAAGTGACTATACTGTACCGTTATATCCTAATGTGGTACTTAAAGAGGGTTCATCTAATGAGTATGTGAAACTCTTACAGCAGTATTTGACGTACATCAACGGTACGTATCCGAACGTTCCAGCGGTCAGCGATACTGGATACTTTGGTACTTTAACTAAAGCCTCAGTAGTGGCATTTCAAAAGCAGTTTGGGATATATCCACCAAATGGGGCAGTCGGTAGTGTCACTTGGGATGCTATCACAAAAGAGTATTCAAACTTGCGGTACGGTCAAGAGCGTTTGCCTTATCAATACCCAGGCTACGTGATTAGTTAATTATACAAAGGGGTGAACTATGGCATATTCAGATGAGGATAAGAGACAACAAATCCGTGAGGTACAAGAGTACCTCTATGCAATATCATTCTATGATGATAACATCATTAGGGTAATTCCTGACGGCATATACGGCAGAGAAACCGCCCTTTCGGTGAGGTCGTTCCAAACTGAACACGATTTGCCTGTCACTGGTGAGGTTGACAGACAGACTTGGGATAAGATAGTCGAAGTATACAGGGAGTATGTGGCACTTCCGCCTTACCCTATAGATGTCTTTCCATCGACCATGTTCGTGTTAGACCAAAATCGAAGTGGTTCATTAGTGTATATCCTACAGGCTATGCTATTGGATATCTATAAGACTTACAAGAACGTTCCACAGGTGAACGTAAACGGTACTTACGATGACATCACTGTGGAAACTATCAAACGCATTCAAGAGATTGCTAACCTAAACGTCACAGGGTTGACCAATCGCACCACTTGGAACGTGATAGTTACTACTTACAACCACCTTGACAATGATTATAAATATTGATATTTTTTTTAATTTACAAAAAAATCACGTATCTGTGAGAATTTGAAAATCCCATGTAGGGAACGGCGTTT
>CAZWRW010000315.1:0-2035 GCA_964636465.1 uncultured Ruminococcus sp.
ATTGAGTTGATGTTAGTGTTGATTTACTGTTACTGTTCAAACGTCAAGAAGTTCAAGACGTACCAGTCTATGAGCTGATTGCCAAACAACACGGATATCGTTATGCCGATGGCAAGGTAAGGACCAAAAGCAAACTTTGAATCGCCTGTGATTTTCTTATATATCACGCCACCGAGACCCGCTAAGATTACTCCTAAAAATGCCGACAATCCGATGATTTTTCCACCTACGATTAATCCAGTGCAGAGCATTAAGACCGTGTCACCGAGTTCTATACCTCGAACCTTTTCACCGGTTTTCTTTTTGATGTACAATCCTGAAAGCTCTCCAATAATGAAAAACGGTACACTGACACATAATCCACCGATGATTCGTTGTACTATGGTGAGGTCGTCTACGTGAAAGATTGCTGATGGTATGGCTAGTATCGCTATTCCGATAAGTACTCGGATGTCCATCTCTAAGGTGTTCCAGTCCATTACCCCGACGACTATCAATAGTGAGAACAGTATACAGGTTATCACGGATTTTGCTGAAAGTCCGAACGCCACAAACGATGCTATGTACATGATTCCGTTTAAGCCCTCAACTATTGGATACTGTGCGGAAATCTTTGAGCCACAGTTTCGACACTTACCACCAAGGATTATCCAACTGATTAGCGGTATGTTGTCATAGAACTTAATCTTTTGACCACACGAAAAACAGTGTGATGATTGTTTCGACAAGCTCTCATTGAGTGGTAGTCTCAGTATGACTACGTTTAAAAAACTACCTATACATATTCCATATAGGAAAACTATGGGGTAGAAAAATAGATAAAATTTTGGGTCTAAATTAGCTTCCCAATACATGGCTAAATGCCTCCTTAAAGTGTTTATTTTATGGTATATGTATATTGTATCATAAAAATTGGTTAAGCACAAGGATTTTAGCAAATTTAATATTCTTTTGAAATATTACGTTGACATCAGTCTATAAGTCAACGTTTGAAATATACTTGAACAGTTTAAAAGTCAGTATTCATTTGTGGAATTTTAGGATTGATTGTTAAACTGTTCGTTTATAAATATCTTTAAATATTGGAGGTTTTTTAATTGAGTAGAAATAAACCAATAGGACAGTATCTAGTTGAACAGAGCTTAATCACTACTGAACAACTAGAGGCAGTTCTTGAAAAACAGAACGAGTTAAAAGAAAAAGGAAATCCAAAACGTTTTGGTGAAGTTATCGTTGAGTTAGGTTTCCTAAGTGAAGTTAAGTTCACACAAGCCTTGGCTGGTAAGATTCATGTGCCTTATGTGGATTTAAGTAATCCTGACATCATAGACGAAGAGGCAGTTTCTAAAGTGCCTGAGCAGTTGGCTAAGAAGTATACAGCTATCGCTTTGAGTATACAGGGCAGTAAGATTACCATCGCTACTGATGACCCTATCAACTTTGATATCATTGAAGAGATTAAACTCGTATCTGGTATGGACTGTAGGACAGTACTTGCAACTAAGAGTGCCATCAACAGAGCCATAGGTAGACACTACTCCATGCAGAATGTAGACGCTACTATCGAGGGTATCAACGCACTTGCAGGTGAAGAAGAAAACGATACCGAAAGTCAAGACAGAATCAACGATGCACCAGTAGTTAAGTTGGTAAACACCATCATAGAGAACTCCTTCCGTGCAGATGCTACCGACATACATATCGAGCCTTTTAAGACTTTTACACGTATCCGTATCCGTGTGAACGGCGACTTAAAAGAACTCATGAACGTAGGTAGTAAGATTCATAGTGCTATGACTACTCGTATTAAGATTATGAGCGGTATGAACATCGCAGAGAAGAGAATCCCACAGGACGGTCGTTTTACGCACGTCGTAGATGGAACTACTATCGATAACCGTGTGTCTTCGATTCCTACAGTAAACGGCGAAAAGATAGTTATCCGTATCTTGGCGACTGGTAACTTCGCACTTAGAAAGATTACCGACCTCGGTATGACTGACTACAACTACAAGATGTTTGAAGATATGATTAA
>CAZWRW010000316.1:0-2007 GCA_964636465.1 uncultured Ruminococcus sp.
TCCGACTGTAAGCCTTTTAGATTCACGGAGTAGAAGAGATTCGAACTCTTGCGACATTGTTTAGACATCCTACTCCCTTAGCAGGGGAGCCCCTTCACCAGCTTGGGTACTACTCCACACGTGAATTTGGTAAATATTTGCCTCCAAAATTGGAAGAAAACGGAGAGAAAGGGATTCGAACCCTTGCGCCTTTTGGGCAAACGGTTTTCAAGACCGCCTCGTTATGACCACTTCGATATCTCTCCATGTTGACGATTGGTTTTGAACTCAATCGACTTTATTATTATAGCACACAATACTAATGATGTCAACAATAAAATTGTAAACATTTTGTGAACAAAAGATATACTCTAAATTTAAAATGTCTATCTATGTATGAAATCTGTAGGGGAGCGTTACTTACAAAAATAACATGAACAATTTCTGTAGTTTAGTATATTATTTATGGTTTTTTTGTGAAAAATCCGTTGACTTATTTCCTAATATATGATATAATGTCAAGTATAAGCTAATATATAGAAAATTTCGTGAACTATATATTGGTTCGTGGATAATATTAGGAGGGTTAAAGTGAACAGTAAGAGTAAACACAAAGCTTTTCTGTGTATCTGTATGTCTGCACTGATACTGTGTAACTTTACAGGTTGCGGTAACGCTAAAAAGATTATTTCCAAGATTGACGACAAAGAGTACGAAGAAGCCATAGAGGTGTTCAACTCTAAGGATTTGAGTGACAAAGACAACGAGAAAATCAGTACTGAAATGACAGAACGTATTGAGGATTACATCACACAGTACGCCAATGATGAATGTACCTATGATGATGTAAGAGCCATAATATCCGTGGCGTATGATATGGATATCACTTCACTAACGGATTACGTTTTGGAGGCATCAGCTAGAGTTAAAAGTTTGAACACTTCAAAATCTAGTTACGAATCCGGTTTGAGATATTTTGCATCTCAAAACTACAGTAGTGCTATAGAGTGCTTCAACGAGGTAGTAGAGGAGGATTCTAACTACTCACTTGCTCAAGATAAGATTTCCGAGGCTGAAGAGAAGAGTTTACAGAGCATTTTCGATTCTGTAGACAGTTACTTAAACTCAAAAGACTACTCAAATGCGTTTGACGTTTTAAACTCACATGATGAGTTATCCTCAAATGATGAGTATATCAATAAGTTGAACGAAGTCAAAACGGAGTTCTTAGGGGAGATAAACTCCACAATAGATGAGTATCTAGATGACTTCAACTACAGTGATGCTAGTTACTATATTAAGACTTTAGCCAACAAGTTCGAGGGTGTTCAAGAAATCTCAGAGATTTACGACAACTTAGAAACTACCTACACTGAAAAGATTAAGTCCAAGGCAAAGGAATCCGCTAGTCAGAACGATTTCGAGGGAGCGTTAGAGATACTCTCAAAAGGCAAGAATGCCCTCGGGGATGATGTGGAAGAATTAAACGCCCTCTATGAAGAGTACAGCCTATACATACCAAAGTATCTAAGTGATATGGGTGACTTCTCTTCAAATGGTAGCATCACCAACAGCGATTGGACTGCCACTGATAACACTAATACTGACCATAAACACTACTATTATATCAGTAACTCTTGGGGTGCTAGTGATGGCGATTACTATGCAGAATACATCCTAGATGGAAAGTATAATACTTTTAGTGGTACGGTAGGGGTATCTTACAGCAACAGGAATGACCAAAACACGAAGTTCTTCCAAGTCTATGGTGATGGTGTCTTAATATATACCAGTCCAACGATGACTTCAGGTGTTATGCCAGTAAACTTTAGTATAGATGTCACTGGCGTAAAGATGTTAAAGATAGTATATCCTAGAAGTGATGGCGACAGTTCAATCGCCACCCTATACGATGGTGCTTTTGTGTGCAATCCTCCTAGTACCACAGAGAGTTCTCCAACTACAGAAACCACGACAGTTGCCACTACTACCGCTGTAGCTACTACGGTCGCTAGTTGATGTTGATAT
>CAZWRW010000317.1:0-2003 GCA_964636465.1 uncultured Ruminococcus sp.
GGATATGATATAATATAAAATTAACGATAGGGTATCACATAAAGTGGTATCCTATTTGCCAACGTAAGGTTGGAACACTGTGGAGTGGAAAGGAAGCGTTTTTATGAACATTAACAGGTTTACAGAGAAGTCACTAGAGGCAGTACAGAATGCACAGTCTATTGCGATAGCACACAACTCTATGAACATCGAACAGGAACATCTCCTATTGGGTTTGGTACAACAGGAGAACGGTCTAATCTCTCAACTTTTAGTAAAGCTTGAAATCAACGTAAACGACTTTCTAAAGGACTTAAACAAGATTGTTGATGGTATGCCATCCGTGACTGGTAGCGGTCGTGAGGCTGGTAAGGTGTACATCACGCAACAGGTTGAACAGACTTTCTTAGAGGCTGAAAATCAAGCCGAAAATATGGACGATAGTTTCGTATCAGTTGAGCATATATTCTTGGCTCTTCTTGAAATGCCTAACAGCAATGTAAATAGACTCTTTAACAACTATCATATAGATAAGATGAAGTTCTTAACGGTGTTGAAATCCGTGAGGGGTAACAGAAAAGTCGATAATCAAAACCCTGAAGAAACTTACGATGTACTCAAAAAGTACGGTCAAGAACTCGTTGAACTCGCTATGAACAACAAACTTGACCCTGTAATCGGTCGTGATAGCGAAATTAGAAACGTTATTAGGATACTATCAAGGAAGACTAAGAACAATCCAGTATTAATCGGTGAGCCTGGTGTGGGTAAGACCGCTATCGCTGAGGGTTTGGCATTGCGTATCGTAAAGGGTGACGTTCCGGATACCTTAAAAGATAGGAAGATTTTCTCACTTGATATGGGTTCATTGATTGCTGGTGCAAAGTATCGTGGTGAGTTTGAAGAGCGTTTCAAAGCCGTATTGCAAGAGGTTAAAAAGTCCGAGGGTAAGGTCATACTATTCATAGATGAACTACACACCATCGTGGGAGCAGGTAAATCCGACGGTGCTATGGATGCCGGAAACCTCTTAAAGCCTATGTTAGCTAGAGGTGAAATCCACTGTATAGGAGCTACCACCCTTAACGAATACAGAGAGTATATCGAAAAGGATAAGGCTCTAGAGAGACGTTTCCAACCTGTATACGTAGCCGAGCCTACCGTAGAAGATACTATATCAATACTAAGGGGAATCGAAGAGCGTTACGAACTCTTCCACGGTGTACAGATTACCGATAGTGCTATCGTATCTGCTACTACACTATCTAATAGGTATATCACGGATAGATTCCTACCTGATAAAGCTATCGACCTTGTGGACGAGGCTTGTGCTATGATTAAGACTGAAATCAACTCCATGCCTACTGAAATAGATGAAATCTCACGTAAGATTATGCAACTCGAAATTGAAGAGACTGCTCTTAAAAAAGAGGACGACAAGATTTCTCAGGAACGTTTAAAAGAGGTTCAGTTGAACATTTCCAAGTACAAGGAACAGTTCAATGAAATGAAATCTAAGTGGGAAAACGACAAGGGTTCTATCGATAAGTTGAACGACTTAAAAGAACATCGTAATGAACTCACTCATCAAATGGAAAAGGCTCAACGTGATGGCGACTATAATAAGGCATCCGAAATTATGTACAGCGAACTTCCTAAACTTGAAAAACAGATTGAAGAGTATCAAGATACAGTGGGCAAATCACATAGTGAGGGTTCACTCGTTAGGATGAAAGTCACTGAAGAGGAAATCTCAAAGATAGTTGCACGTTGGACAGGCATTCCAGTTACCAAGCTCATGGAAGGCGAACGTGAGAAACTTCTCCATATGGAAGACATCCTACACAAGAGGGTTATCGGACAGGATGAGGCTGTAACCAAAGTTACTGAGGCTATCTTACGTTCTAGAGCTGGTATACAGAATCCTAATCAACCTATAGGTTCGTTCTTGTTCTTGGGACCAACTGGCGTAGGTAAGACCGAACTCGCTAAGGCTCTAGCACAGTGCCTATTCGATGATGAAA
>CAZWRW010000318.1:0-2000 GCA_964636465.1 uncultured Ruminococcus sp.
AGTTTTGAAAAAATTCGGTAAACTTTTCAACCCATACTACAAAACGGAACGATATTTATAATCGTTCCGTTATTTTTTTATAATAATTTAATATTGCTGAATGCAAATTTGATTATTATTACATCTTTTCAGGACAAGTAACCTTTAGCATACCCAAAGCATTCTCGATAACTTGGTTCACAGACTTACAGAGTATCAACCTAGAAACTTTCAACTCTTCGGTTTCGGCATTCTTAACGGAACAAGCATCATAGAACTTGTGGAACTTAGTAGCTAAATCGATAGTATACTTAGTAATTCTAGCAGGGTCGTAGTGTATAGCCGATTGGTCTATCTCATTAGGGAATGATGAGATATATCTAATAAGCTCTCGTTCTTGAGGTTGAGTTAGTAAGTCTAAGTTGGCATTGGATAGGTCAACTTCGCCTATGTTATTGATAATACTACAGATTCTAGCGTGTGCATACTGTACGTAGAATACAGGGTTTTGAGAACTCTGTTCGATAGCCAAATCCAAATCAAACTCAAAGTGTGAGTTAGCCTCTCTCAAGTTGAAGAAGAATCTAGCTGAATCTATTGGGATATCGTCTAGTAAAGTCACAAGCGTGATAGCCTTACCGGAACGCTTAGAAAGTTTAACAGTTTCGCCGTTTCTAACTAGTCTAACCATCTGCATGATAACAGCATCTAAGTTGTCGGTGTTGACACCTAAAGCTTTAAGTGCTGACTTCAAACGAGGTACATAACCATGATGGTCTGCACCAAGAACGTCAATAGCCTTGTCATAGCCACGAGTCACTAACTTGTTGTAGTGATAAGCGATATCAGGTACTACATACGTTGGGATTCCGTTCGCCCTTACGATTACGAAATCTTTTTCTGCACCAAATTCAGATGCTTTGAACCAAGTAGCACCCTCTAATTCGTAGGTGTAACCCAAGTCTTTTAACTTCTTGATGACTTCTGCAACACTGCCATCATTATGGAGTGTACTCTCTCTAAACCAGTTATCATATGTGATACGATACTTCTTTAGGTCACGTTCTAGACCTTGTATATTTAAAGGTAATGCGTACTCAACTAGAGCGTTTTTCCTAGCGATTTCATCCATAGTTACGTACTTATCCCCATGGATATCAGCGAAGTTCTTAGCATGGATTATGATATCCACACCCTTGTAAACGTCTTCTGGCATTGGGAAGTCCACATCATCGTTGTAGATTTCCTGACAGAAATCCTCTATGGTAGAAGTTTTCTCAGCAAAAGACTTCAATACATCCTGTTTAGAGGAATCAAAAAGTTGTAGATATCTCAACTCTAGAGAGTTTCCGAACTTTTCAACTTGGTTACCTGCATCGTTGATGTAGAACTCTCTTTGAACGTCATAACCTGCCCAGTCTAGCACGGATGCTAAACAGTCACCGATAGCACCACCACGAGCATTACCTACGTGCATTGGTCCCGTAGGGTTCGCAGATACGAACTCAACTAAGACTCTTTTACCCTCACCTAAGTTAGTCCTACCGAAGTTTTCGCCCTCTACGAGGACGTTATCAACCACGCTTGAAAACCACTTTTGATTTAAGAAAAAGTTTATAAAACCAGGACCAGCAATCTCATAGCGGTCAAAATATGAGCCCTCAAGCTCCAACTCCTCACAGATTAGTTCAGCAATCTTACGAGGAGCCATCTTCAAAGCCTTAGCGGATACCATAGCCACATTCACAGCGAAATCACCGTGTGACTTATCTGCTGGAACTTCCACTCTAAAAGGAGGTATAGGTTCAGCGGGTACTTTTCCACTGGATACTAGCCTACCCAAAGAACATAATATCAACTGTTTAAGCTCTTCGGAGGCAATTTTAATATAATCGGACATTTTATATAACTACCTTTCTTTTTATTTATACGTTTATATCACTCAGTGTGATGCTCATTCGATATAATCCCATGTAGGGAACGGGCTGTGACCGTTCCTAAATTTGACGAAGTCAAATCAT
>CAZWRW010000319.1:0-1994 GCA_964636465.1 uncultured Ruminococcus sp.
CCTAAAGGAGTGAGTTTTATGTTATGTCAGTTTATATTTAAAAATTTCAAATCATACAAAGATGAGACCATCTTGGACTTGCAAGCCATTAGCAAGTATGGTTTTGAAAGTTCTCTGCTAAAAAATGATAGTGACAACAAGAGTTTTCTGCCAGTTTCGGTAATCTATGGACCTAATGCTGGCGGAAAGTCTAACGTTTTGGAGGCTTTAAAGTGTGTAATCACTATGGTTACGAAGCCTATAGCACTTTTAAGAAACAGTAGTACTATGAGTACTTCTGTTAACTGTGTGCCATTCATGTTGGATGATACGTCAAGGAGTGAACCAACTCAATTTGAACTATTTTTCAGTGTTAGTGGCTATGAGTACAGATATATAATTAGTACTTTCAATGGCGATATTGTCGAAGAGTACCTATATAGGAGAACTATCAAGGGTAAAAAGACCGCTACACTCTTTGAACGTGATGAGAATGGCATCGTATTAGGTTCAAGCATAAACAAAGCTAGTATCAATGTGGAAGTAAACTCTAAGATGCCTTATATATCGTTTTTGGCTGTAAACTACAATATTCAGTCGATTAACTTAGCTATTAAGTGGTTTGAGGGGTGTATAATTAGAAACTATGGTAATCCTTTAGCGGAGTTACAACTCATAATGGTTGAAAACGACAGCTTCAAGAAGAAACTATTGCAACTACTTAACGATGTTGGTATCAACATAAGCGACTATCAGTTTAAGGAAACGTCTATGGATAAAAAGAGTTATGATATTATTTTCAGCCATGACGTTAATGGAAAGACTTATCCATTGAGTATCCAACAAGAGTCGGATGGAACTCAAAAGCTATTTAACGTGCTACCTTTGGTGATAATAGCACTTACAGAGGGTAAGTTACTAATATTTGATGAACTTGATGCAAAACTCCATCCCAAACTATTGAGGTTTATAGTCATGCTCTTTAAAAACCCTAAGATAAACACGTCCAACGCTCAATTGATATTTACTTCGCATGATGTATCGACTATGAAAAGCAGTGTGTATCGTACGGATGAGATTTGGTTTGCTTGTAAAAAAGACGATGAGTCTAGTGACTTGTACTCTATGAATGAACTACGTGATACCAATAATTCACACATTAAACCAAGTTCAGCTTACGATAAACAGTATCTTGAGGGACGATATGGTGCAGACCCATACTTGAGAAACATCTTAGAATGGGAGTGATACTATGGCTAAACCTACTAAAAAAAGCGATTCAAAAAAGCCTTGGATGCGTAAAAGACGTGATAGAAAGATTCTAATCGCTCCAGAGTATCATTTAATCGTTACAGAGGGACAGAAGACAGAACCTCTATACTTTGAGGGTTTAAAGAATGAAATCAATAAACAGTATAGAGATAGAATATCCATACAGATTGAGGGTATCGGTCAAGGAAGTAACACTCTAACTTTACTGGAACGTGCTGAAGAGTTGGTACAAAACAATGTGAATCCTATAAAACACGTTTGGCTAGTATACGACAAAGATGACTTCCCTCCCTCTGATTTCGATAATGCTTACTATAGATGTTCCAAGATATCCAATGATGATGTGATTTATCACGCTCTATACTCTAATGAGTGCATAGAATTGTGGTTCTTGTTGCACTTTGAGTATTTGCAGTCAGCTATCCATAGAAACGACTATTATCCAAAACTATCAAACTATTTGGCAGTGAAATATCAAAAGAACATGGTTAATCTGTACCAAACGTTAAAGCCATATTTGGGAGTAGCCATATCTAACGCTGAACGTTTGGAGAGTAAATATAATGGTTTGCCACCATCAAAGTGTTACCCAGCTACTAAGGTATATGAAATCTTTAAGTTTTTGATGGATTATATTAAGTAATTAAATCCCCTCTAAGTTATATCATAGAGGGGATATTAGCATGCGTTTTAGTGCAAAAATAACGTTAAGGTCTATCAAGATAGACTTTATACAGTTTGAG
>CAZWRW010000320.1:0-1994 GCA_964636465.1 uncultured Ruminococcus sp.
CTTTTAGTAGGTCTTTCACTTCGTTTAGTGAACCCCTAACTATTTTAGTAGCCATGACTACTAACTGTGTGTTATCGTCCTCACTTAGGAAGTCTAAGTCCATTAAGCTTATGATGTTCTCACAAGTTCCGAACATTATGTCACACTCATTGCTTATGTAAGTCTTTTCGACTTCCCTAGAACTTTTGTAGATGTTTAGTCTTAGTTCCATACTTTGGTCACCTCTTATTCACTCTTAACGTAAGTCTTGCTAACTATGTAGCTGTTCTGTAAGCCAGTAGCATTCGCTATAGCCTTTACCGTAGTAGTCTTGTTGATGTCGATAGGGTCAGTATACGCAAACGTAGAACCATCACCCTCATGCCCTACCTGTGGGTCAGTGCCGTCAAGGGTGTAACTAATCTGGCTCTTAGGTGTATTGCAGATGATAGAGACTCTAACTTGTGAGCTGAAAGTAGTCACATTTGGGAAGATTTGAGGAGCGTCGACTTGCCCAATGCCCTTACCAGTTAGAGTATCAGGAGTGTTTACTTCGTTAAAGAACGTCTCAAAGTCGATAGCACCGTAACGCTCATCACATACTAAAGCCTTAATAGGTTTGTTATTATTCTTAGCAAACTTATGTACAGTAGAAACACCAGTCCAAGTTAGTTCTGTGTTGGTAGTATCTGTGCCATCGTCCTCGGTGTTGTTTTCCTCATCGGGGATACTAAACATACCCTTATATCTCCAAACGTAACGTTCTTTTCCGTCTGTGCCTTTGGTAATGTAACCGATAGCAAAGTACTTGCTCTCACGTTCGCCCTCTATTAGTGAACCAGTCTCGGAATCGAACGTTTGCCCAGTTACCATAGCGTAGGTTTGTAAGTCCATAGGTGCGACAGTTAAACCTAGTTCGTCCTTACCAGTGGATGTAATTACTATTAGTGGGTTATTATCGTAGTAGTGTGCGTCACTAGAGTTTTCAGTGCTACGAGTAATCTTAGCTACTGGTGATAGCTTGTATACTGAATCACATACGAACTCTTCGTCAGTATCGAGTAGGACTTCAGCGAATACTAAGTCACGTACACCTCTAAACTCAAAGGCATTTTGGTCACTTGAAAATTTGTAAGCCATACATTTACTTCCTTTCTAACATCTTTAAGTATTCGGCAGAGATACCTCTACCATCATGTGTAGGTTCGTCACTAGTAACGGAATAGCCGTCACCAGTTAGAATAAACCCTCTCTTTTTGAGTTCTTTTTTAGCGTTTCTAATCATTTCGTAGCACTTGCTAGGCTCGATTGAATAGAAGTTCACGCTATAGCTATATACGATAGCATTTTCATCATTATCATAGAACGCTTGTGACATTGAGCTGTTGTTCCAAAATGTAAAGAAGTTATCAGGATAAGGTTCATCTTCTAAGAGTGAACCTTGTAACCTCACTGGATAGCCAAAACTCTCAAGCGTTTCTATTAGTAAATCTTCGATTTCCATTACTTGTTCACCGCTTTTTCGATAGCTTCCGTCAGTATTTTTTGTTGAATTTCTTCAATCTTTTTCTTGTCGGTTTCGCAGTATATTGCCTCTTTTAGACCTTTTACGGGTGCCATACGTGGAGTTCCATGCACCTTAGTACCATACATCAAGAATATCGACGTTAATCCGCTCTTTGCAAATTCAAAACCAACATCAATAGAAGCACGAGTTCCATTCCATGTGATTTTTTTAGTTCGTATCAAAGAGTTTTTGGTGCGTTGTTTGGAGTATTTGCCCTTTGCAGGAAGGTTACTATCTTGAATTGCATTTTCTATCGTTGGCAAAACTATGTCAAACGATTGCGAAAGTGCTTCTTCTGCTACCTCGTGCAAGTTTCCACCCACTTTTTCTAGACGTTCTAAAAAATCTGTAAATTCAGTGAAGTCTAAGCTTAATTTTGTTCGTCCGCTCATACTAAGCACCACCTTTGATAGCTCTAACTTTAAACTTTAGGTACTGGCACTGTTGA
>CAZWRW010000321.1:0-1985 GCA_964636465.1 uncultured Ruminococcus sp.
CCTTATCCTTATCTATCTTTTGAGCAAGGAGAGTATAATTCTTTTTACTATTCGGAGGAAATTTTTAGTACTGTCGACCACAAGAAAAACATTCGTGTACGTGACCGTGCAACACTGTTTAATCTACTTATAGGTTTGAATGGGTACACGCTCTGTAGTGGTATCATCGACGAGAAGCTTAATGGCAAGGATATAGTTTCGATGCCACTTACTGAAGTTGGTAGTATGCATATTGGATACCTCTCTAACAGAAAGGCATATCAAAGCCATTTAGCGAGTTTCTATATAGAATCATTGAAAAAGTATATTAGTAGGTAGTATATTTTAAAACTATAAAGAATTATTATGTATTTTTACGTGAGTTCGATACAATCTCATGTAGGCAACGATACCCCCTCTAAGAGTAATCTCTTTTAGAGGGGGATAATATTATCTATTTAGTAGATTTCTAACTTCTTTAGTAGCTGACACCATATTTTCAAGGCTTGGAATGGTTTCTTTATTACCTCTAGTCTTTAAACCGCAATCGGGATTTATCCAAACTTTTTCAACTGGAATCTTTTCAAGTATCCTATTGATAATGTTGACTAGCTCCTCTTTAGATGGCACTCTAGGGGAGTGTATATCGTACACACCAGCACCCGTTTGAGTTCTAAAGTGAGTATCTTTAAGGGTATCAAGGATAGTAAGGTCGGAACGAGATGCTTCAAAGGTGATAACGTCTGCGTCCATGTCGTCGATATCCTTAATGATGTCGGAGAACTCGCTATAACACATATGTGTGTGAATCTGTGTTTCAGGCTTAACTCCACTATGAACCAATCTAAAGGATGGTATAGCCCAATCTAAATAGTCGGAGTGCCAATCGGAATGCCTTAGAGGTAACTTTTCACGCAAGGCTGCCTCATCTATCTGTATGATTCTAATACCATTCTGTTCAAGGTCTAGAACCTCATCACGGATTGCCAACGCTATTTGATAGGCACAATCTTTTAGGGATATGTCTTCACGTGGGAAAGACCAGTTTAATATAGTCACTGGACCTGTGAGCATCCCTTTGACGTACTTATCTGTAAGACTTTGAGCGTACTTAGACCACTTAACTGTCATAGGCTTAGCACGGGAGATATCTCCCCAAACTATTGGAGGTTTAACACATCTAGTACCATAGGATTGCACCCATGCTTTTTCTGTAAAGATGTATCCATCTAGACATTCGCCAAAGTATTCGACCATATCGTTACGTTCAAACTCACCATGGACTAACACATCAAACCCGATATCCTCTTGTAGCTTGATACACTCTGCAATCTTAGTTTTGATATACTCATCATACTGTTGCTCTGTGATTTCACCCTTTCGGAAGTCTGCACGATACTTTCTAACTTCAGGGGTTTGTGGGAAAGAGCCTATCGTAGTAGTTGGAAGTAGTGGTAGTTTAAACTCATCCTTTTGGATTTTTTCACGGACTTCAAACTTAGGCAACCTAGTAAAATCATCGCTTGAGAGTTTAGAACATCTATTTTGGACTTCTAAGTTAGTGTAATTTCTAGGCTCAGCGAATAGATTTATATTGTTTAAGTACTCTTTAGTATCTAATGGATGTTCACTAGATAGTATCTTCTTTAATTCGGAAAGTTCTTGTAGCTTTTCCTCAGCATATGCGAAATGCTTTTTGTAGTTATCTGATAGCTTTACCTCATTCTTTAGAGTGTACGGAACGTGCAACAATGAACACGAAGTACTCAATACTAAGTTTGGACAGTACTTCTGTAGCTCTGTAACGGTTAGGAGTGTCTTAGCGTAGCTATTTTTCCAGATGTTTTTGCCGTTTACTAATCCAGCAAATAGAGTCTTATCCTTTGGAAACCCATTAGACTTTACCAACTCAAAAGACAGTTTACCCTCTATGAAGTCCAAACCGATACCATCGAAATCTAGTGAACAGATATCGTCATAGCAGTCACGAACGTCACCGAAATAGG
>CAZWRW010000322.1:0-1985 GCA_964636465.1 uncultured Ruminococcus sp.
TTTAACCTCGGTTCTATATGACATCAATTTTAAAAGTTTATATATCAAATTTAAGGAACGGTCACAGCCCGTTCCCTACATAGAATTTTTTAATTTTCATACATACAAAAAACGGAACGATAAGAGTATCGTTCCGTGAATTTTTATTTTAAAAAATATTTTAAACCTGTGTTGAATAGTTTGGTGCTTCCTTAGTGATATATATATCATGTGGATGGCTCTCCTTGAGTCCTGCACCAGTAATCTTGATAAACTTTGCATTAGCGTGTAGTGTAGGAATATCCACACAACCACAGTAACCCATACCTGAACGTATACCACCACATAGTTGATAGATAGTATCGGATACTAAGCCCTTGTAAGGTACACGACCCTCTACACCCTCTGGAACTAGTTTCCTAGTATCAGTAGTACCAGCTTGGAAGTATCTATCCTTAGAACCGTTCTCCATAGCGGCTAGACTGCCCATGCCTCTATATACCTTGAATGAACGTCCTTGGAAAATCTCTGTAGCTCCTGGGGATTCCTCACAACCGGCTAGTAGTGAGCCTAACATTACTACGTTTGCTCCTGATGCTAATGCCTTTACGATATCTCCTGAATATTTGATACCACCATCTGCAATGACTGGTATGTTATACTTATGTGCAACCTTAGATACATCATAGATTGCAGTAATCTGTGGTACGCCTATACCAGCGATAACTCTAGTAGTACAGATAGAACCTGGACCTATACCTACTTTCAAACAGTCTGCACCTGCTTCAATTAGATATTCAGCAGCTTCAGCAGTTGCAATGTTACCTGCTATCAAAGGTATATGAGGAAAAGCCTCCTTAATCTTCTTGACACAGTTTGCAATGTTCTTGCTGTGTCCATGTGCGGAATCTAATACTAAAACGTCAACTTGTGCCTCGATTAATGCACTTGCACGTTCTAGAACGTCATTAGTTACACCCAATGCAGCTCCACAGAGTAACCTACCACGGCTATCTCTTGCAGAGTTAGGGAACTCTACTGCCTTTTCTATATCCTTAATGGTGATAAGTCCCTTTAAGTAACCCTCTTCGTCTACGAGAGGAAGTTTCTCAATCTTATGTTTCCTAAGTATCTCTTGAGCTTGTTCAAGGTTAGTGCCAACTGGTGCTGTGATTAGGTTATCTTTAGTCATAACCTCAGAAATCTTTGCGTTGTAGTCTACCATGAAACGCATATCTCTGTTTGTGATGATACCTACTAGCTTACCTTTCTTATCTACTATAGGCACACCTGAAATCTTGTACTTGCCCATGAGTTCGTCAGCCTCATATACGTAATGGTTTTCTGTGAGTGAAAATGGGTTCACAATAACACCATTCTCAGAACGCTTAACCCTGTCAACCTCATCCACCTGTTGTTCAATAGTCATGTTCTTATGGATGATACCGATACCGCCCTCTCTAGCGATTGCGATAGCCATCTTTGACTCTGTAACGGTGTCCATCGCTGATGTCATTATAGGTGTATTAAGCATAATATCACCAGCAAGACGAGTTTTTAAGTTAATCATGTTAGGTGTAACTTCAGACTTTGCAGGTATCAAAAGCACGTCGTCAAAAGTCAACCCCTCTTTTTGAAACTTATCTTCTGCTAACATAGAAAAAACCTCCAACCTTAGAATAAACGTGTTCAAAAAACTTACGCTTTAGAGCGGTCGCTCAAACTTTCTGAACAGTTTAGTGAACTACTCCTACTTTTTTGTTACTTCATGTATTCCTATTATTCTACTACTTTTTAAACCCTTTGTCAATGATTAATTTTACTAAATACAAAAACTTTATGTACGTAGGTGTGTCCATGGGTATATATTCACAATATATTTTTTGTTGAATTTACAAAACACCTACAAATGATTTGCCTTTGGCAAATCTACGGAACGACGTGGGCATCGTTCCGTACAATGGGATAATAAAATTTTATTGAAACACATAACCACATTGATTTTT
>CAZWRW010000323.1:0-1984 GCA_964636465.1 uncultured Ruminococcus sp.
TTTTAGAGAAGTGCGGTATCAAAACCTTTGACGATTGGGCGAGTGTATTCGGAAATACAGTCACACAACTAGAACCCAAACCCGCTGGTGACGGCTACCGACTCGCTAACCGTTTCTGTGAGTTCTGCAACGTCCCCGAAATGATGAACCAATACTTACAGTTTGCGGACGTAATCAACAGGGAACAGCTAGACATCCCGAACTTGCCAACCCTTGAGACTGGAAAAATGCAAGTAATAAAGGCATCGCCCAGCCAAGAACAGTTAGCCGTTGTGCAGAGTTTGGCAAAGCGTTCGGAAAAGATTCACAGTGGAGCGGTTAAACCTACTGAAGATAACCACTTGAAAATCACCAACGAGGCACGACTATTAGGTTTAGATGCTCGTTGTTTAGACGTTAGTATGCCGTTAAACCCTAATGGCAAGGTGGCTAAGTGTATCGATAAAGTAGAGGAAATCTACAACCAGTCGAAAGATAATGTTCAAGCGGTATTTTGTGACATTGCCATAAACTCCGTTGATGGTGAGGGCAACCCTAGATTTTCCGTGTATGAACACATCAAGGACGAACTTATTAAGCGTGGTATTCCCAAAGAGGAAATCTGTTTAGCAAGTGATGCACAAAACCCCACAGATAAGGCGATTATGCTAAACCAGTTACAGAACGCTCAAAAGAGGGTAGTTATAGCCTCAACGTCTAAGATGGGTACAGGTGCGAATTTCCAAAACCACTTGAAAGCCATCCATAACTTAGACATTCCGTGGCGACCCTCGGACTATGAGCAACGTTTGGGAAGAGTACTCCGTCAAGGTAACCAAAACAAGGAAGTTGGAGTGTACCAGTACATCACTGAAAAAACTTTTGACGCTTATATGCTGAACGTAGTTGCCACTAAACAGAAGTTTATCGGGCAGATATCCAACATAGAGAATGGAGTATCTAAGGTTGGTAGAACCGCCAGTGACGTAGACGAGCTTACTCTTACATATCAGGAAATGCAATCTATAGCCAGTGGCGACCCCAAGATTAAAGAAAAAATCCAACTAGATATTGAAGTATCCAAACTAAAGAACGAGCAGAGCAACCACAACAAGACTATTATTCAGTACCAGCGTTTAACGGACGAAATCCCTAAAAAGCTTGAAGATACTCAGGTACAACTTTCAAAAGCTAAAACCGACTTAGAAACCTATACCACTAACTACTCAACTATGCAGAACGCTCCCCATGATGGTGACAAAAAGCCTTTTCAAATTGCACTAAATGGCACAGAATACTACGACAGAAAGTCAGCTAGTGAAGTCCTTGAGCCACTGATTAGTAAGGCAATCTATTCAGGGAATCCCACGCAGACTGTAGGAAACTACTGCGGTTTTGCCTTAAAAATCGAAAAGGGCAACGACTATCTAACCGAAAATCTATGCTATGATATAGTACTAACCGCCAAACTACAGCATAGATTATCTGTTGAAGTTAATGGAGACCATATCAGTGGTACTGGGGCAATCACAAGGCTTGAAAACTTCGCAAAGGCTGAATTTGATAAGACTGTAAGCCAACTATCCACAGCAGTAGAAAAGTTGCAGTCAGACCTAACTAACGCTATCGAGGGAGCGACTAAGCCATTTGAAAAGGCTGACTTGCTAAAGCAAAAAGAAGAACGTCTAGCAGAGTTGAACGCTTACCTAAGCCGACCCGACAATGAAACTATGTCCGAGGAGCTTGAAGAAGACGTTAACCATAGCGTGGAAACAAAGTCGAAAGTTGAAGCTATCAAAGAACTAAAAGCGGAAACTCTTGACGAGCCTACGCAAAAGAAAAAATCACACACACGATAAGGAGAAACTTATGGAAAACATAGTAGCATACTCTCTTGAAGAGTTTGAAACTTTAGTCAGTGACAACGTATCTCAAGAAACTTTAGACCAGTACAGGGTACTCTTTCTAACTAACGATAGAGCGTTGGTGTCCTATTCCGACCACT
>CAZWRW010000324.1:0-1962 GCA_964636465.1 uncultured Ruminococcus sp.
AACTGGATAGGTCGTTCAACTGGTGCTGAAGTAGACTTCACTACTACTACTGGTGATACTCTAACCATCTACACTACTAGACCTGATACCCTATTCGGAGCTACTTACATGGTAATCTCACCTGAACACCCAATACTAGAAAAGTGGGCTGATAAACTATCCAACAATGATGAGATTCACGCATACCAAGAGAAATCCGCTAGGAAGTCCGACTTTGAACGTACTGAGATGGCTAAGGAAAAGACTGGTGTAGAACTCAAGGGCGTTAGAGCCATCAATCCAGTAAACCAAAAGGAGATTCCTATCTTTATTTCCGACTACGTACTTATGAGTTATGGTACTGGTGCTATCATGGCTGTACCTGCACACGATACTCGTGACTATGATTTTGCTAAGGTATACAACCTACCTATCATAGAGGTAGTTAAGGGTGGAGACGTTACTAAAGAAGCCTTTACAGATTGTGCTACAGGAATCATGGTCAATAGTGGTTTCTTAGATGGTCTATCCGTAGAAGATGCCAAAGTCAAGATTAAGGAATATCTAGAGGAGAACAAGCTCGGTAAGAGTAAGGTAAACTATAAACTTCGTGACTGGGTATTTTCACGTCAACGTTATTGGGGCGAACCAATCCCAATAGTACATTGTGATAAGTGTGGATATGTGGCTATCCCTGAGAGTGAACTACCTTTAACACTTCCTGAGGTCGAAAGCTATATGCCTACTGACAACGGCGAAAGTCCACTAGCTACTCTAGATAGTTTCATAAATACAACTTGTCCACAGTGTGGCGGTTACGCTAAACGTGAAACCGATACTATGCCACAATGGGCAGGTTCATCATGGTACTTTATGCGTTACTGCGACCCACACAATAATGATATGTTAGCATCTAAGGAGGCTTTGGACTACTGGCTACCTGTAGATTGGTATAACGGTGGTATGGAACATACTACTTTACACTTGTTGTATTCACGTTTTTGGCACAAGTTCCTATATGATTTAGGTGTAGTATCCACAAAAGAGCCTTACATGAAACGTACTAGTCACGGTATGATTTTGGGTGAAGGTAACGAAAAGATGTCTAAATCTCGTGGTAACGTGGTAAATCCTGATGAGGTAGTCGCTGAATACGGTGCAGATACACTTCGTCTATATGAGATGTTTATCGGTGACTTTGAGAAGACCGCTCCATGGAGTAGTTCAAGTATCAAGGGATGTAAGCGTTTCCTAGATAGGATTTGGGCTTTACAAGATTGCGTTATCGAGGGTGACGACTACAGAGACGTATTGAAGACCAACTTCCATAAGACTATCAAGAAAGTTTCCGAAGACATCGAGGGATTGAAGTTCAACACTGCTATAGCTACTATGATGGCTCTACTTAACGACATCACAGCTACTAAGAGCATAAATAAGGCTGAATTTAAGACCTTGTTAATCTTGTTGAATCCATTTGCACCACATATCACTGAGGAGCTTTACCAAATCGTAGGCTTTGACGGCGTACTCAATGAACAACAGTGGGTAACCTATGATGAGGCTCTCTGTATAGACCAAACTGTCGAGATAGTGGTACAAGTCAATGGTAAGATTAAGACCAAGTTGACTATACCAGTCGGAGCTGAAAAGGATGAGGTTCTAGCAATGGCTAAGGCTGACGAAAAGGTACAAGATTCCATTCAAGGTAAGAATGTATTAAAAGAGATATATGTACCAAACAAACTAGTGAATTTTGTAGCAAAATAACCAATTTTTTTAAGCTTTAAAATTTATACTTGACATCTCATATGGAGTTGTGGTATAATATAAATATATTATTGATGTGTAGAAATCAATGGTTTATTTTAGAAAGTTTAGATATTAACACTCCAGATAGAGTTTTTTAACTTTCAAAGAGTGCATTATATAAACCTCTGTCTTAGTGGCAAAGGGAGGGAATAAAATGGCAGAAGTTCGTGT
>CAZWRW010000325.1:0-1956 GCA_964636465.1 uncultured Ruminococcus sp.
CAGTATAGCTAATTACATAGCATTACGATAGAGTATAGATTTCAAAAGTTTCTGCATAGGTTTAGACTGGTAAGATTTTGACCTTGTGATTTATTGGGAGGATATTTTTATTTATGAAGAAGACTATTCTTATTGTAGACGATATTGAGATTAATAGGGTTATCCTAAGTGAAGGCTTTAAGAGTGAGTACAACATCTTAGAGGCTTCCGATGGTTTACAAGCCCTCGACATCATAAACGCAAACAAAGACATCTCAGCAATACTACTTGACTTAATCATGCCTAAAATGGATGGCATATCACTGCTCCGTGAAATAAACAAAAGCGGTAAGATGGTACATATTCCTGTGTTTATAATCACCGCCGAAAACAACGAAAACCTCCTAATGGAGGCTTACAACCTTGGAGCTGTGGACGTAATCACCAAGCCTTTTATGATGGACTTCCTAAGGTGCAGGATTAGCAACATCATAGAGCTTTATGAACATCGAAATGACCTTGAACAGATTATCAACGAACAACTGGAACGTCTAAACCGTCAAAACAGGTCTTTAGTAGAAACTTTGGCATCTATCATAGAGTTTAGAGACTGTGAATCAGGAGAACACGTAAAACGTATAGGTGGACTTACAAAGATACTCATGGAAACTGTAACTAGTGAATATCCAGAGTACTACGTCACCAAAGCCGAAATAGACAAGATTGTCATGGCATCCATACTCCATGATGTTGGTAAGATTTCCATCCCTGATGGAATACTCAACAAACCCGCACGACTAACTAAAGAAGAGTTTGAAACTATGAAACTACACACCATCAAGGGGTGCGAAATCTTGGAGAGTATGCCTAAAGGTATGCTAGACAGCGACATCTACGACTACAGTTATGATATCTGTAGACACCATCACGAACGTTGGGACGGCAGAGGTTATCCTGATGGTCTCAGTGGTGACGATATCACAATATGGTCGCAAGTGGTATCCGTAGCGGACGTTTACGATGCTTTAACATCTCCAAGGGTATATAAATCCGCATTTGACCACGACACCGCTGTAAAAATGATTTTCAACAATGAGTGTGGAACGTTCAATCCAAAGGTTTTAAAAGCCTTTGAGGATTCTATAGACCAAATCCGTTGTAAGAACTTAACCATCCCATTGGAATAACTTGGATATAAAATTATAGAACGTCACACCATGTATGTGTCGTTCTGTTTTTTTCGATACCATTCACTCCATAATCTTGACCGTTCGTCAGTTTTTGAAAATTTTTCATGAAAATATGTTATAATATATCCAAATTAAAACGTTCAAAACGAAAGGGGTTTTTTTAATGAGTAAATTCAGTTACGATGTTCAAAAAATTCAAACGGTACAGAACTCAATTTCAAACCTTAGAAGTCAAATCGAAAGTAGTAAGAGCAAACTTTCAGCTAACATAATGTTGTTATCTACACAGGTCACCCTGCTTTCGGGCAGTAAACAAGACAGGGATTTTATCAAAAAGTGCATTAAGGCTATCAAAAAGGATATGGACAACGTTGTCGCTATTGCAGAACGCATAAGCCTTTTGGATTCTACCCTTAACGATATTAACAACATCTTAAACGAATCCGAAAATGATGCTCAATTCTACACTGATGGTTACATCGCTTTTGATAACGATTCCCCAGCTTTTGATGATGTCGGTCAATATGGTGGTGACCAAGGTTCTCCAATCAGTTATGTCAGCAGAATCAAGGATTTAAATCAACTGTTAAAATCACAAAGATATCAAGATTATAAGAGTATCGTTCAAAAGTATTTTCCAAACATGGACGATTCTCAAATAAAGGAGTTACTAAGCACTGCGAATTCTGAGGGTTGCGGTTATATTGCACTTATAAACTCAGTATACTCAATATATAAGGATAATCCACAACAGTTTGAAAAAGATTTTGGCATTCCTATGTACAAA
>CAZWRW010000326.1:0-1951 GCA_964636465.1 uncultured Ruminococcus sp.
GATTAGTCCACCAATTCGTCAAGCTCATCTATGAGCTTACCGAAAAGCTCTAACGCTTGTGATACTACGTCACCTGACATAACATCTACACCAGCACCTTTGAGCAAGTCCACTGGATTCTTACTACAGCCACCCTTTAGGAAGTCTATGTAATCTTTTACTGCTGATTCGCCCTCGTTTAGAATCTTCATGGAGAGTGCAATCGCACAAGAAAATCCTGTAGCATATTGGTATACGTAGAAATCATAGTAGAAGTGAGGTATCCTGCTCCATTCTAGCTTGATGTTCTCATCGATGACAACATCTTCACCGAAGTAAAGCTTGTTAAGTTCACCATAGATTTCACAGAGCATATCCGCAGTAAGTGACTGCCCACTCTGTACCAACTCATTGATTTTGAGTTCAAATTCAGCAAACATGGTTTGACGATAGAGTGTAGTTCTAAACTGCTCCAAAAAGTAGTTGATTAGGTAGGCTCTAGCCTTTTTATCTTGAGTGTTTTTCAATAGGTGTTGCATTAGTAGACTCTCATTACAAGTGGATGCTACTTCCGCTACGAAGATTACATAGTTAGAATATATATATGGCTGGTACTTATTAGAATAGTATGAGTGTATAGCGTGTCCCATCTCATGGGCGAGTGTGAACTCACTGTCGAGGGTGTCATTGTAGTTTAATAGTACGTAAGGATGTACTCTTGCACCTGCGGAATATGCACCACTACATTTTCCTACGTTCTCATAGATGTCTATCCATTTTTCAGTGAAAGCACTCCTATAGATGTTTACGTACTCTTCTCCCATGACCTTTAAAGATTCTTCTACTTCTAACCTTGCCTGTTCAAATGGGATGTTTACATCATAATCTTTTACTAGAGGTACATACATATCGTACATATGAAGTTCGTCTACCCCTAAGATTTTTTTTCTAAGTTTGGCGTACTTATACATATAATGCATATTTTCATGCACGGATTTTATTAGATTATGGTAGACTTCTACTGGTACATGGTTGCCCATTAGTGAAGCTTCAAGGTTGGAGTTGTAGTTTCTAACTCTAGCGTGAAAAGTCAGCTGTTCAACTTGTGATGAGAGTATCGAGGCGGTGGTGTTTTTGAAGTTTCCATAAGTGGAGTATAGGCTATCAAAAGCGGACTTCCTTAGGTTTCTATCTGGACTTTGCATTAAGCTTATGTAAGTTCCGTGTGTGAGTGTATGAGTGTTTCCGTCACTGTCGATGGCGTTAGGAAATTTCAAGTCAGCATCGTTGAACATTGAGAAGATATTATCAGCAGAGCTTGACATCTTAGAAGTCATGGAAATGAGTCTCTCTTCCTTTTCTGATAAGATGTGTGCTTTCTGTTCTCTAATCCTGTCTATGTATAGCTTATATAGTTCTAGCTGTGGAACTTCTTTGTAGAAGTTTTCTAGTGTGGAGTCTTCAATGCGTAGTATTTCGGGTGTCTCAAAAGAGCCACTACTGCTAACCTCCATGATTACACTCATAAACCTAGCGACCATATCTTGATACTGTGATATTCTAGTATCTTCATCGAGTTTGCGTTGTGCATAGTTTGCTAGGCTATCTAAGAGACTGCCCAGTTCGTTGTCCAAACTGAGGTAGGCGTACAAATCCTTAGCGGATTTGCTAATCTTACCGTTGTAGCTTTGGATTATCTTTGGATATTCACTAGCCTTTTTTAGAGCCTGTTCCCAAGCGTCATCGGTAGGATAGATATCCTCGATAGCCCATTTGTACTCCTGTGGGATTTGATTTCTTTCTTTAACTTCCATATTTTTAAAACACCTTTCCAATTTCAAAGTTTCATATATATATACTGTAACATATTATTGGAAAAAAGTCAAGATTAAAAAATATATTTTATGTTATGTTGTCGTCTTGAAAAAAACTTCAAAGGATGTTATAATAGTACTTGTTTAATTAGCTTTAT
>CAZWRW010000327.1:0-1942 GCA_964636465.1 uncultured Ruminococcus sp.
TAAACCATACTTTGCATTTCAGTGGCACATTACCGATACTTGCGACCAACGCTGTAAACATTGTTACATCTTTGCGGAAGACAATCAAAAAGCACTTATAGAAATGCCTTTTGATAGTATGCAACTAGTATTGGCTAGTATCCTAGATATGTGCAGTAAGCTCGATAGGACACCATACTTATATATCACGGGGGGCGACCCTATACTACATAAAGATTTTTGGAAACTCTGCGAACTTTTGAAACGACATAGTGTTAGGTTTGCAATCATGGGGAATCCATTCCATCTAAATGATGACATATGTAAAAAGTTATACTCATATGGATGTGTGAAGTATCAACTATCCATAGATGGCATGAGGGAATTTCACGACCACTTTAGAAAATCAGGTTCTTTTGATACCACCATTGAAAAGATAGATTGTATAAAAAATTCAGGGATGTACTGTGCCATCATGACGACGGTATCCAGTGCCAACGCCGAAGATTTACCACAAATTATAGACCTCGTAGCAGAAAAACAAGTCGATGTATTTGCATTTGGTCGATACTGTCCGACTAGCAATCAAAAGAGCGAAGAGTATCACATAGCACCTAACGACTATAGAAAACTACTCGCCACCTGTTGGGATAAGTTTCAATATTATAAATCCAAAGGCTGTAAGACTACGTTTCAACTAAAAGACCATCTTTGGACGTTGTTCCTATACGAAGAGGGACTATTTAAAATTCCTGATGGACACGACCCTAACTTGATATATGATGGTTGTCATTGTGGTATAGGACACATGACCATCCTACCAAATGGTGATATTTTCGCCTGTCGTCGAATGGATAGCAAAGTAGGTAACGTCTTTGAAAATTCGTTATATGATACTTTTATGGGTGCAAATCTTGATAAGTATCGACTATTTGATAACTTTGAAAAGTGTTCCAAATGTGAACTAAAAGGTTATTGTCGAGGATGTCCTGCGGTATCTTTTGGATATACTGGCAGTATGTATTCCGCTGACCCTCAGTGTTGGAAAGAGTAGAAGACATCAATTTGACGAAGTCGCATTGAATTAGTGTTAAAAAGTTTTTTAAAAATGAAAGGGGATTTTCTTTATGTTAATGGATATTATCAAAGCAAGGCATTCTATACGAAAATACACAGACCAGCAAATCACTCGTGAGGATTTAGAAACCATCCTTGAGGCAGGAAACTACGCACCTAATGCGGGTGGAGGTCAACGTAGTATGTTGGTAGGAATCCACAATAAGGAGTTGACTACTAAACTAGGTATCATGAATTTAGAAAAGTTTGACCGTTCAAAGTTGTTAGGTTCGTACGTATCCAAGGAACAGCCAAGCACCATCGACGACCCAACCATTAAGAATGGTTTCTATAATGCACCATCAGTAGTGGCGATATTTGGACAGAATAACTTCCTATACCGTGAAGCTGATGCTTTTTGTTGTGCTGAAAATATGGTTTTACAGGCTACAGAGTTAGGAATATCTTCATGTATAGTAGCTCGTGGTGTAGAAACTTTTCTAAGTCCAGAGGGTCAAGCACTCCTCAAAAGTTGGGAGATTCCTGAAAACTACTCCGCAATATGTTTTGTGATACTCGGCTATATAGACGGTGAAGTTCCACATACCAAACCTAGAAAAGTCGGTAGGGTAAAAGTAATTGAATAGGTGGTGATTTTATCTAAAAGCTAGCAAGAACACCCCCACCTCTAAGCGAAGCGTAGGTGGGGGATGAATTGCGTTAAATTTAAGTTAAACTTGCCATAGAACTTTTTTCGTGGTATAATACTTTTAAAGCGAGGTGAAAACTGTGGAAAGAACGTATAAGTTTAGAATCTATCCAAACAAAGAGCAAGAAACTATTCTACAAAAGACTTTTGGATGCGTTAGGTTTGTATATAACCATTATCTAGAATCAAGGATAAATA
>CAZWRW010000328.1:0-1923 GCA_964636465.1 uncultured Ruminococcus sp.
TTTGAAAATCCTGTGTCGGGACATAATTGCATTGACACTAAACCCAAAATGTTATACAATATATATTATACTATTACAGAAAGCAGGTATCTTATTATGTATAAGATAAATATCGACAGTTTGGAAGTTTGGGCATATCACGGAGTAGCACCAGAGGAAAAGACTTTAGGACAAAGGTTTATAATCTCCGTGGAACTGTTGCTGAACTACACTACACTCAGCCATGGTGATACCGTGGAATCTACAGTAGACTATTCAAAAGTTTGTGAACTCATCAAGGATGTTACCACCGGTGAACAGTTCAACCTAATAGAAACTCTAGCTGAAACCATAGCGGAGAGAATCCTGTTAGAGTTTTATAAAGTTAGTAAGGTCAAGGTTAAGGTATCCAAACCGAACGCACCGATACCTATGCACTTTGAGAACGTCTCAGTAGAGATTGAACGCTCATGGCATACGACTTATATTAGTATAGGCTCTAACATCGGGGATAGAACTGGATATCTAAACGGTGCAATTAAAGATATCGCACAGAATCCTCTATGTAGAGTTATGGCAATATCGGAATATATCAACACTGAACCTGTAGGCAACGTAATCCAAGATGACTTTTTAAACGCTTGTATCTGTGTAGAAACGTTGTACTCTCCTTATGAACTACTGGATATGCTCCATAGCATAGAGGATAAGGCAGGTAGAAAACGCACTATCAAGTGGGGACCTCGTACACTTGATTTAGACATAGTCCTATTTGATGACTTAATCCTCTCAGATGGTACACTGACTATCCCACACGCAGAGATGCAAAATCGTTTCTTTGTATTAGAACCTCTCGTTGAGATAGCACCATATACAGTACATCCAGTGTATAAGTGTACGGTTTCCGAACTGCTACAGAGGTTGAAAGACTTAGTATGAATCTAATCGTATGTGTTAATGAAGTTTGGGCTATCGGGGATGGCAATAGGCTGATGTATAACATTCCACAGGATATGCAATACTTTAAGACTAAAACGTTTAACAAGGTGGTAATCATGGGTCGAAAAACTTATCAAAGTTTGAGGGTCAAGCCACTTCCGAATAGGTACAATGTAGTGTTATCTAGTAGTTTAGAACTCACTGGGGAGAGTCTAACCGTATGCAGAAACGTCCAAGAGGTGTACGAAGTTATCAAAAAGTTTCCTACTGATGATGTTTTCATAATTGGGGGTGCTGAGGTCTATCGAACTTTTTTAGATGTCTGCACTACTGCGTACGTTACTAAGGTCTACGACCACCGCTCCGCTGATGTGTACTTTCCATTAAACTTAGATAGCTCTCCAAACTGGTCACTCTGTGAGAAGTCTCAAACTTACACGTTTGATGGTTTAAACTACAGTTTCAATGTATATCGCAGGACAACGGAATTTTAATATGCCACGCTACAGCATGGAATTAAATAAAAAGAGTTCAGGGAACGTCAACGGTTAAGATGACATTCCCTAAAACTCTTCTCTCTACTCTATAACAAATTTAGCATAATTGCAATGTAAGCAGTCAACGTCAACTTTTCACGTTGACTATTTTGTTTTTACCGGTGTTCTTGGCTACATATAACCGACTATCCGCCTGTTCTATGCAATCGGTGATGTTGATAGGTTTAAAATATTCGGAAATACCTATGCTTATAGTAAACTTAACGCCACAGGTTTCGGAGGTTTCAATCTCTTTTCGGAAACCCTCCATTACGTTGTACACATCGGATTTGTCCATGTTCTCGAAGATGATTAGAAACTCCTCACCACCGTAACGATAACCCTTTTTAGTGATTTTATTAATCTTTTCACCAACGAGGTGTATACACTTATCACCGACCGTGTGACCGTAGGTATCGTTGATACGCTTAAAGTTGTCTATATCCAACATGGCTATGATTATGTTCTT
>CAZWRW010000329.1:0-1919 GCA_964636465.1 uncultured Ruminococcus sp.
TAGAGGGTGAGAGTATGCAAGTTATAAAGTATCCTAGTGAATTAGAAGTAGATAACGCAATCCTAGAGGATGAGCCACTACTAATACTAATATCTTTTGATGGCGAAACTGTAATAATGTCTCACATAGATGAGGCGGTGGAGCATCACATACTACTGCTAAAGGTAGGCTTTAAAGATACCGATATAGATAAGTATTTCCGTTTAGTGTACACTAGTCAAGGCTCAGATTGGACGTTCGTATGCCCGACAGACTACAAAAACATATCCATTAAGGAGACCCGCATTGAACGTTTCTACAATGATGGCTTTACTATCATTACTGAGACTCTAAAACAACTACATCTAAACCCAGAGATTGAAATTCCTAGAAGGTATCGCAGACACCTGAACCTATTAAAGGATGATAATTAATCAAAAAAAGAAAGGATAGTTTAATATGTTAAAGAGAATATATGCCAATGGTATCGCTGAGTACGACTTCATGAAACAGTTACAACAGCGTTCTGGCGAAACTGATAAGAAGATTACAGATATCGTTACTGATATCATTGAGAATGTACGTAATGGTGGTGATAGGGCTATCAATGAGTACACCCTAAAGTTTGATGGAAAACTTCCACAGTATTTTGAAGTACCTCGTGAAGTTATCAACGATGCACTCACTGAGGCTGACCAAGATTTCGTGAACGCTCTATTGAACGCTATAGAAAACATTAGAGACTTCCACGAAAGACAGAAAGAACAGAGTTTTATCAATCCTAAGGATAACGGTGTAATCTTAGGTCAAAGGATTAGGGGTCTTGAGAGGGTTGGCTTGTACGTTCCAGGTGGTACTGCTGCATATCCATCCAGTGTGTTGATGAACGCCGTACCTGCCAAGATTGCTGGTGTTAAAGAGATTATCATGGTTACACCTCCATTAAAAGATGGCACTCCAAACAAGGATATTTTGGTTGCAAGTGCTTTGTGTGGTGTTGATAGAGTTTTCATGTGTGGAGGCGCTCAAGCTATTGCGGGTCTCGCTTACGGTACTGAACAGATTCCTCGTGTAGATAAGATTGTGGGTCCTGGAAACATCTTCGTAGCGACTGCAAAGAAACTTCTATACGGTCAAGTGGATATAGATATGATTGCTGGTCCTAGTGAAATCTTAGTCATGGCTGATGATACTGCTAACCCTAAGTTCGTAGGTGCTGACTTGATGTCCCAAGCTGAACACGATAAGATGGCATCTGCTATATTGGTAACTACCAGTGAATCTCTAGTAGATAAGGTTGACGCTGAAATCGCTAGACAGATGGAATACCTATCTAGAAAGGAAATCATCGCAACTTCTATTGAGAACTACGGCGTGGCTCTAATCTGTGACAGCAAAGAAAAGGCTATCGAACTAGCCAACCTAATCGCCCCTGAACATTTGGAAGTTCTCATGGAAAACCCTCTAGAGTACATAGGTAAACTTGATAACGCCGGTTCTGTATTCTTAGGCGACTACGCCTCCGAACCTCTTGGAGACTACTACGCAGGACCAAACCATGTACTTCCAACCAGTGGCACTGCTAGATTCTTCTCACCACTAAGCGTTAAGGATTTCTACAAGCGTTCTAGCTACACCTACTACACCAGAGATGCCCTCAGAGAGGCTAAGGATGATATTGTACTTATCGCTAACCGTGAGGGACTAACTGCTCACGCTAATGCTATTACAGTCCGTTTTGAAGATGAAGATTAAAATTTGAAATAATTAACGGCAATTCAATAATTTAATTTGCCTTCGGCAAATCTGTGGAACGCAAAATTGAATCGTCGAACTCACGTTATATTATGTATTAGGTGAAATTATAATGAAAACTTTGATGGAGTATACTATTGAATATCTAAAAAAAGTTGCTAAGTTAATATACAGCATAGATTTAT
>CAZWRW010000330.1:0-1914 GCA_964636465.1 uncultured Ruminococcus sp.
TTTAGATATAAAAACTCTTGAGGTACGTTTTCCGTGAGAATTTCGTCTATTACTTCCATGCTGAACTCATGATAGTTACCGCTACTTACCGTATGTATACCATGTGAAGATGCCAAATCATCGTTGTAGTCGCTGTAAGGATATACCCTCACATTGGAATAGTTGCTGTCATAGTGCGTGATTACAGGCTTTGCCTTGATATCGTCTATTATGATACTTCCCGAATGCAAGTCTTTTGTGATGTTCAAGTCACCTACGAGACCTACCATATTAAAGTTGTCGCTCTGTGCGGAAATAAAGTTTCCTAATGAGTAGAACACGAAAGCTTGGTCGCCATACTTGTTGGTTAGATACTCCATGGATTGCACCGTATGTGAATGCGTTCCGATGATTAGATTAGCTCCCCAATCTGCGAACTTTTGAGCCAACTCTCTGCGGTCGTCGTCCACTTCGTGAGTGTCTTCTTCGCCCCAATGTACGCTGACTATTACGACATCGGAAAGTTCGTCCGCCTTTTCGATAAGCTCTTGCATCTTATCTTCCTCGGATGTGTAGACTATCTGTAAAGGTGAATCTTCTGGGAGGTATAGTCCGTTGGTATACTGTGTAAATGCCACAAATGAGAACGTAATTCCGTTTACTTCGGTAGTGCGTATGTCGTAGAGGTCTTCCTCATCACGATAAGCACCGTAACTTATGATTCCTTGTTCTTGTTTTTTAGTATCCCAATAGTCCAAACACGCTGAAAGACCATCTTCGCCCATGTCGAGTATGTGGTTGTTACAGATACTAAACACGTTGATACCTAAATCTATCATGTGGTCGCCCAACGCCGTAGGTGAATTGAACTGTGGATAGTCCGATGGCTCATACTCATCATTACAGATTAGTGTCTCTTGATTCATGATGTTCAAATCACCTGTGAACAGCTTAGCCACGTTTTCATATGCATATGTGAAATCATAGCCACCATCTTCAGCACGAGCGTGTGCTTGGTTGTATATGGATGAATGTATTAGGTTGTCTCCCTCAACTGTTATGTTCACCACTGGATTTTGTATAGGTTCAGGCTCAGTAGTTACTACTGTAGTAGTTTCCTCAATTGGAGTTGTAGTTACATCCTCAACTGGAGCGTTAGCCTCAGTAGTTTCGGAGGAACTGCCACTACAACCACCCAAAGACATCGCCAATACCCCGATGATTGAACACGCTAAAATATTTTTCTTGTTAAATTTGAACATATTTACTCCTTGTATATTTTAATGTTAATGTTAATTTCATGCTATCGCATGGCGGAATGGTCATGCCATTCCGTAAACTATTACTGTTTTGCCCTATTCTTGAAGATTACCAACTTACTCAAAAGATAGTTCGCCAACATTATGAATATCTGTGCCGCAATCTTGACTGCCCAATAGTTGTAACCTAGTTTAGTTGCAAACACGTTCATGATTGCCAACTCTAAGAACCACGACAACAACCTTGCTCCATAGAATGATAACATTTCTGTTAAGAAGGCTTTTCTAGTGTTGGTGACACTCTTAAATACGTACGCCTTGTTCGTAAAGAATGCAAAAGTCACTGAACATATCCATGAAAACGTCGTAGCTACGCTAGTAGCGAAGTAAGTATCAGTGCCTAGGATTAACGCCACCAACAACTGTGACCCAAAAGATACTATAGTTGTAAGCACTCCAAAGACTAAGTATAACATAAGGTCTTCATATTTGTGGTAGAGTTCTTGTAAAGGTTTAGGTAGTAAAGCTACCACTCTATCGATAAGTTTCAACATATAATAAAACTCTCCTTAAAAATTTTAAAGTGGATTCGATATAATTCTACGGAATTGCACGACGGAATTTTGTAGGGAACGGGCTGTGACCGTTCCTAAATTTGACGAAGTCAAATCAATGT
>CAZWRW010000331.1:0-1907 GCA_964636465.1 uncultured Ruminococcus sp.
TATGATACGTTCTGACCTGCAACTTGATTTCTGTATTGAGGGTCTTGCATAAGTGTAGTGATTCTGTAATCAGTATCGTAGGTGGTTGTGTAGATTCTTATGGATTTACTATCACTAGCACGTACGATTAACTCTTCACGCCAGTCACCGAAGATATCAGCAGATAGACATGGAGTACCTTTAGTAGTGTTACAAGTATAGTAACCATCAGTAGTTAGGAGCTTGGTGAGTTTGCCATCTTCGCCCATATCGTAAATAGTTGCTGCGGTATCGGTGTAGCCGTCTAAGATTTCTCTTTCCAAATCGCCATCCCAATATGTTAGGAAGTTTATTGCTGGACGTTTACACGATAGTAGAGTACCAGTACCATCATAGACGTTGTTACCTAGACCCCAAAACTCTGCACCATCGTTACCAGACCAAACGTTATCAGCACAGCAACGACCGGTATCGGATTCACCGTCATAGTGGAATATAGTTTTACCAGTCTTAGCATCTAATAGTGATACACCATAAGGAGAATCCTCGTGACATACCCAAACTTCTAGACCGTCTCTTTCAGGTAGGAAGTCACCAAGATGCATAGCATCGCCGTGACCTAAGTTAGTGTTCCAAAGTACTGTGCCGTCATCATCAAGACAAGTACCGCCTAGAACGATTTCTTGTTTACCGTCACCATCGACATCGGCAGGCATACAGTTGTGGTTACCATCGCCGTAACCTAAAGCTGAACTGTCGTTTCCAGTATCGAAGTACCAACGTTGAACTATCTTCTTGTCTACGACATCGTAGGCACAAGCGGTCATACGAGTATAGTAACCACGTATAGTTACTGCACTAGGATGTACACCATCTAGATATGCTACCGCACCTAAGAACCTATCCACACGGTTACCGTAGGAGTCGCCCCAGCTTTTAACCGTGCCACGTGATGGGTTATAGTCTACAGTATCGAGAGCCTTACCAGTAGCACCATCGAATAGGGTGTAATACTCAGGACCACTTAGTATGTAGCCGTTTGAGTTTCTGTAGTCCTTAGAGGCATCACCGATTACGTTACCTTGACCATCGACTGTGCCGTCAGCGGTCTTGCACATTAGTTCTGCGTAGCCATCGGAATCGAAGTCAGCGACCAACATCTGTGTGTAGTGCGCTCCTGCACGGATGTTTACACCTAAATCGATACGCCAAAGCTTAGTACCGTTTAGCTTGTAACAGTCGATAAATACCTTATCGGTCTTGCCCTTTTGTGAGTTATCCTTAGAGTTGGATGGGTCCCACTTAACGAATATTTCATATTGTCCATCACCGTCAGCGTCTCCGACTGTGCAGTCGTTTGGGCTGTAAGTGACACCACTAGTCTGTCCGCTAGGCACGTCCATAGGAATGTCAAAGTATGAAGAGTCACTCGTCAAGGTGCAAGTATCGGAAGTTAGTACAGTGCTACCGCTGACACTATCGACACGGTAGGTACTAGTAGAAGAACCGTCAGTGTCTAAGTAGCAAGTAGAATCCCCGTCGTTGCTAGTATAGATGAGTTTTCCATCTCTGTAGAGTTTGAAGACTGCCGTATCGCTGTCGTTAGCGAGGTAACGCCAACTCACGAGCATACCGCTACCAGTGTTTATAGCACTGATACCTCTGTCAAGGTTCTCCACAGTTGGATTGCTTTCAGCTGATACTTCTACGGTGTTGTTGGTAGTCAAACCAGTGAGACTTACACAAGTAACCATCATAGCAAGTGCCACGAAAGCCGAAACTTTTCGTAATACTTTTCGCATAAAAAAATCCCTCCTAAGCGTATTACAAAATATATTACACTTCAATGTTACCATAACTTTTTAACATTGTCAATGTACTTTTGTGACTTTTTTACATTATAAAGTGTACATGAATCACTAGAGTTT
>CAZWRW010000332.1:0-1901 GCA_964636465.1 uncultured Ruminococcus sp.
AGGGACATCTGAGTAATCTCTCTTACGACGTAAATAGCCACCTTTCGAGCTATCGAAATCTGCGCAGAACGCTTGTTGGAGCGTATGTCTTCGGGGGTTACGTTGTATATCTCAGCGACGGTTGAAATTATCTTTTCGACCGTGATTGGGGTAGGATGGTCATCGTTTAGTATGTCACGGATGACACTTTGTGCCGTAGCCATAGTTGGCGTATTTCCTGCAAAGTTACGTAAAGCTGACATCTTATTTACAGCGCCCTCCAATTGACGTATATTTGTTTTAAGTCTATTGGCAATAAACTCGCATACATCATCAGGGATGTTGAGGTTCAAAAGGTCTGCTTTTCGCCTAATTATAGCCATTCTAGTCTCATAATCTGGTGGGGATACGTCGGCTATTAGACCGCTCTCAAACCTGTTCCTTATGCGTTCTTCGAGGATTTTAATCTCCTTTGGTGGTCGGTCGGAAGTTAGCACAATCTGTTTGCCCTGCTTGTAGAGTTCGTTGAAAGTATGGAAAAACTCCTCTTGAGTACTCTCACGACCTGCAATGAACTGAACATCATCCACCAACAACACATCTGCGTTCCTGTACTTCTCATGGAAGATGGTCGTATCACGTTTCATACGGATGGCATCGATAAGTTCATTTGCAAAAGCTTCGCCAGTTACGTAAATTATGTTCAAATTTGCATCGTTCTTTTTCATTTCGTTAGCGATGGCGTTCATAAGGTGAGTCTTACCAAGTCCCGATGGCCCATGTATGAACAATGGGTTATACGTCGAGCCGTTGTTGTCCTTAGCGACCGCCGTACAAGCTGCATAAGCGAACTCATTAGAACGTCCAACTATGAACGTGTCGAACGTGTAGTCGTACTCTTGATTTTCGTAAGGGTTCAAGTTTTGTGATATGTAACTTTCGGTTTTAGGTTTTGGTTCAGGGGGAGTTGTGACTTGCATATCGTCTTCGGTTAGGATTTCAATGCTCACAGCGAACCCCAAAGTGTTTTTGAAACCTTCTCGAAGGATTCCTTCAAAGTTCTGTAAGATTATACCTTTTTGGAAGTCCGACTGCACGAACAGTGTAGCCTTTGTGCCGACCAATTGGACAGGTGTTATAGGTTCTATCCAAATGTTGTAAGCTGACTCTATAATCTTGCCAGAGTTTAGACAGTACTTCTTTACACAGTTAAAAACTTCTTCAAAAGAGTTCAAAACGTTAGCCTCCTTAAATAAAATTTTTTTGCGGAAAAACTCCGCAAACTTTAAATATATTATACCATATATGCGAACATAAAGCAATAGTTTAACCTTAGAAATCTTCGAAAATGTGTGGGTTATTGCCCCAATGTACACAACCTTGGACACTGCAAAAAAATCCAGTATTGATAATCCGTGGATGTAACTTCAGTAACTTTTTAAAAAATTTTTTGCTAAAACCTCTTGACAGCTCAGTACCTTTTGAGTTATACTGTATATTTGTAGGGTACTTTGTAGTGCCTTACGTATGTTTTGAATAATACGAAAAGTTGAAATTAATGTGAGTTCGGTGAGATTCCTCAATTTGGCGAACTGACATTAAGATTAGTTATTTTAAGGAGGTTTTTCACATGAAAAGAACTTATCAACCTAAGAAGATTCACAGAAAAAAAGAACATGGCTTCCGTAAGAGAATGTCTACTACTAACGGCAAGAAGGTTTTAGCTCGTAGACGTGCTAAGGGCAGAGCTAGATTAACTCACTAAGATTTTTTTACTGTAGTAATAGACCGCAGAATCCTCTTTCGGATGCGGTCTATTTCGCTTTATTGTTAGAAATATCAATTCAATGGTTCGGGAATGCCCCAAATGATTTGCCTACGGCAAATTTGCGGAACGACGTGGGCGTCGTTCCGTACAATGG
>CAZWRW010000333.1:0-1897 GCA_964636465.1 uncultured Ruminococcus sp.
CTCACAGTCTTCTAGGTCTCCTAGAAAATCTGTATCACTTGAGGTCGTGATTACGTCCTCTGTTTCAAAAGTTATGATTTCCACAACGGGTTCAACATATGGTTCCATACTTATAATCCTTAAATACTAACTATTCGTAGTACTGTCCTTTCATTTGATATTTTTAGTTGAAACTTCAACACAGTATATAATAACACAAATATGGTATCTTGTCAAGATTTTTGTGTAGAATTTTAGTCTCCTCTATGATAATGATATATATATATAGGGATATGGTTATGTTATAGGTTATATAGTGCTTATTACTCTCTAACCTCTTGGATGTACTTTGGAGCTACATAATCCGTGAGCCACACGCCATTCTTGGATAGGTAAAACTTTATACCATCTTTGTGCATGGCTTCCGTGTCGAGAACTAGCACACAAACGTTCCCATGACGTTTACCTACGTTCACAGCAGTTTCAAAATCTTTGGAAAGATGTACGTACTGCCTAGACTGTTTCGTGATACCCTCTCGTTTGATACTCTCTAAAAAGTGTATGGCTGTTCCATGGTACAGCTTACTCGGTGGAGTGGTCTCTGTTAGCTGTAAGTCTACAGGGATTGAATGTCCTTGGTTGGCACGAATCTTAGTATTATCTTCATTGAAAGAGTATCGCTTTTTGTTGTTGGTCTCTACAATAAGTTTAAGTGTCTTAAAGTCTATGTGTCTACCGTGACTGTTCATTTTGGATATTAACTCATCAACGTTGGCATAGCCGAAACGGTCTAGTGTTACTCCTATGCTTTCTGGATGGTGCCTAAGTACTAATGATATAAATCTCCCTAAGTTCTCTATATCGTTATCATTCTTGTTATGTTTGTGTTTCAATGTAAACCCTCCCTCTATTTATACGATATTCTTATTATTCCTAAAAATATGATTTCAAAAGTTTACTATATCTACGTATCAGATTCTTCAAGTTCTTTTAAAGAAATACCATCCTTAGTTTTCCATGTACGTGGTCCACTAACACTATATCCTAAAATAAAGTCAGCAGCTGCAGATGAACTTGAAAAGAGAATATCCTCTGTTGTAGCAAACTCTTTTACTTTATCCGAATTAAATAACTTTTGTCTCAACTTTTGCATTCCGGCACTTAATGACCTAGCTGATGTTTTTTCATTAATTGTAGCTCCGGAAAATACAACAAACCCCTCTGCCGTCACTTTTCCTGTAGCATTCACAGACCCTGATGTAATATACAAAATCTCATCATCAATATTAGTGTCTGCTAAGTTAGTTTGAACTAACGGTTCCAAAACCTTATAACCGAGTGCATTGATAAGAATCTTAACATTATCAACAAACTCCTCCATCACTGCTATCTGTGATTCTTTCATAACTGTATTACGATAGGTGTTCTTTGTGAGTATTAAATATCGTTTGCTACTCCTTGCAATTTCAACAAAACGGTTTTCAAGATATCTGATAAGTGCCTTGTTTAAATCTCTACCTATAAAGATAACTGCTGTACTCCAATAATACTTTTCTTTTTCTGATTGATAATCTCTTAAATGCTGAACAAGTCTTTCTTTAACATTCTCAGCTTCTCCGATATATACAGAGTCAGAACCATCATCTTCTTTGCAAAACAGAAAATAAACTCCAGCTTGAGTAATATCATCACGGTTACAGGAAGAAACTTCGATACGTGGAATCTTGATTGCTTTTCCATTCCAATTTGATAACTCTGCTATAATTAAACTATCTGCTGTCCCGTTTACAAGAAACAATTCTATCGATTTTCCATAAGCCATTTTAGAACCACCTTTAATTAATTCTGTACTTTAGTCAACAACACTACACACTCAACGTGGGATGTACATGGGAACATATCCACAGGTTGAACCTTT
>CAZWRW010000334.1:0-1893 GCA_964636465.1 uncultured Ruminococcus sp.
CATCAAAATAAAGCAAACCGTACACCCATGTAGGCATACGGCACTTCGATATTCTTATGAAATGGAGGCGACGAGAATTGAACTCGTGTCCAAAAGCCCATCCATACAGCTTTCTACGAGTGTATTTCACTGTTTAGATTCCCCAAACATCACACAATGGACGAAGCAAAAGTTTGAGTAGTCTTTTAGTACAACCTAGGGCGAAAGACGGCACTCCTAGGACGTTCACCGCTAAATCGACGCTCTAACTAAGGGTGCGGTAACCCAAAGCAGAACGACCAGCTGACTAGGCAGCTAGTGCAAAAGTTTCTTCTTCAGCGTTTATATTTACTGAATTGCACATTTTAAAGATGTCGTGCGTATCTACTCGCTTACCGTACTTCAAAACCCCTGTCGAAACCTTTACGCCCCCGACAGTTAAACTTATACGTGTATTTCATTGTAACACATATCTTGTTAAATGTCAATCCTTTTTTGAAAAAATTTTTTCGCCCCATTGGATTGTTTTGTCGAATTGATGTTCGATTATTCGATTATTTTATTTCACATCGAGCCTTTTACGAATAAACTCGTCAACATCGGTGATGGGAACGTCCAAGGCAAATGAGAGTTCTTCAAAGAGGTACTTTTCCGCTAGGTGTGAGTACTTATTGTCTATGATACTTAGTCTCTTGCCGAGCTTGTTTAGATATTGTGTCTTATCGTAAACGCTTTTGAGAATCTTAACGTATGAATAACAGTCATAATGGCTGATGGTACTTCTGTAGAGGTCATCGTTTGGGCGTTCTAAGATTGGTATGTTCGGGAGGTCATCGATTAGTTGTAACGCTTGAGTTTTATCCATGGGTCTCCTGATAGCGTGTACGCCCTCCGTAGGTACGTAGAACGTCTCCTTTTCATATAGAGATTTCATCACATAGAATGGTGTGTGGTTATCGTATCCGACCACGGCGTTCTTTATGGTGGTGATGTCTGTAATTTTTGATACCCAATATTGGTATACAACATAATCGTCAACGTTGAACATAATGGACTCCTTTCAAAATTTCCGAATGGTCAAACCCGTTCCCTAGATGGTTTGTATATAATACTATGATATAATCATAACATAAATAAGAGAATTTTTCAAGGCGTTAAAAAATTTTTGTGTATTATTAGCTATGTTATCACCTTTGATTTTGTGCAAATTCACCAATAGTTCAGCCGTTTAGAACTTTTACCTTACTTGACCCTTGACAAATTAAAATATCTGTGTAATAATAACCAGTGTCGATACTAGGCGAAATATATCGTTATACGTTCGCCTCATAACCACAATATTTTTTAAGGAGTTTTTTTATGCAAGGAATTATCGAGAGTGTCACCACATGGCTTCAAAACATAGGAATTTCCAGTGAGTTGGCGGTGTTCATAGTGTCAATGTTGCCATTGATAGAACTCAGGGGCGGACTTATCGCAAGTAGCCTTTTAGGCTTGGGACTTTTTAAAGCAAACCTTATGTGTATCTTGGGAAACATCGTGCCGATACCGTTCATACTGTTGTTCATTAGGAAAATTTTTGAATGGCTGAAAAAAGTCAAGGGCATCGATAAGTTGGTGTACAAGCTCGAAGATAAGGCTATGAGCAAATCCGACAGCATACAAAAAGGTGCATTTATCGGATTGTTGTTGTTCGTGGGAATACCTCTCCCTGGCACGGGTGCGTGGACTGGCTCTTTGATAGCCTCCTTGCTCAACGTCAAAATGAAAACCAGTGTCCCTGCCATATTCCTTGGCTTGATACTCGCTACTATAATTATGGATATAGTCTCATATGGTGGCTTGAGTTTTATCGTGGGATTGTTTAATTAACGTGAGTTCGATGGAATTTCATACTGATATATTGTATATCTG
>CAZWRW010000335.1:0-1887 GCA_964636465.1 uncultured Ruminococcus sp.
TTAGCAGTCATATCGATAGTACGTTTAACTAGGTTTCCGAGTGTGTTTGCAAGGTCGGAATTGTAACGTTCTATGATAGTCTCATATGTGATAGAACCATCTTGAGCGTAAGGCATTTCGGATAGTAGATAGTATCTAACAGGGTCTACGCCTAATAGGTTTACCAAGTCATCAGCGTAGATTACGTTGCCACGAGATTTAGACATCTTATCAGTGCCGAACAGTAGCCAAGGATGTCCGAATACTTGCTTAGGTAGAGGTTCACCCAATGCCATCAAGATACAAGGCCAATATATAGTATGGAAACGTAGGATATCTTTACCTATGATATGAACGTCCGCAGGCCAAAACTTTTTGTACTGTTCACTAGGATTTTCGGTATCGTAGCCCAATGCGGTGATGTAGTTTGATAGTGCATCTATCCAAACGTAGATTACGTGCTTATCATCGAAACTTACTGGAATGCCCCATTTGAATGAAGTTCTAGATACACATAAGTCTTGTACACCTGGCTTGATAAAGTTGTTTACCATCTCTTTTTTACGACTTTCAGGATATATAAAGTTCGGATTGTTCTCTATATACTCTTCAAGTTGCTTTTGATACTTACTCATAGCAAAGAAGTAAGCCTCTTCTTTAGTCTTCTTGACTTCTCTGCCACAGTCTGGACACTTGCCATCTTTGAGTTGAGTTTCAGTCCAAAAGCTTTCACATGGAGTACAATACCAACCCTCATACTCACTCTTATAGATGTCGCCTTGGTCGTAGAGCTTTTTGAAAATCTTCTGTACTTGTTTTTGATGGTAGTCGTCAGTCGTTCTGATGAAGTGGTCGTAAGTGGTGTTTAGTGTATCACAGATAGTTCTAATCTCTCCAGCGACCTTGTCCACGTACTCCTTAGGTGATACTCCTGCATCTTTAGCATACTCTTCAATCTTTTGACCGTGTTCGTCTGTACCTGTTAGCATGAAAACGTCGTAGCCTTGTAACCTTTTGTACCTTGCTATAGCGTCAGTTAGCACGATTTCGTAACTATTGCCTATGTGTGGCTTTCTAGAAGTGTACGCTATCGCAGTGGTAATATAATATTTTCCTCTGTCCATGAGAAAGACCTCCTATGTATATAATTTTGTGATTTAACGCCAATTTGATGGAATTTCATACTGTCATATTGTATATCTGTGAGGTTTGAAAATCTCATGTAGGGAACGGGCTTTGACCGTTCCTAAATTTGCCGAAGGCAAATCATTTGCAGATGTTTTGTAAATTCAATAAAAACCAATCACACTGCGTGTGATTCTGAGGAACGGTCACAGCCCGTTCCCTACAAAATTCCGTCGTACAATCACATGGGATTATATCGAACTGGCGTTAAATTTAAAGTTGCAAAATATTGGAACGGCGAAAATCCGTTCCATACATAAAAATCACAAATTCTATAAGAACATTCTACTACACATTTTAGGTTTTGTCAATAGATACACTAATTCGGCAACCCAATTTTGCGTTGCAAAGTTGAGGAACTCAGGGCGACAGAATAGAGGTCAAACTCATGCTGAGAAAAATAATCATATTTTTTGTGGAAATTTTAAAAAAACACTTGAAATTTTAGAAAAAATGTAGTATAATATCTAATGGTAATTGCATGGTGCAGAAGTAACACCATGTCGTTACATGGTAATGTTTTCGATAACATAAAACCGAAAGGAGTTTTTAGTAAATGATTAATTATTCTCATGAAGTAGAAACAATGTGTCCAGTGGCACAGGGCGTTGCACATGGTGCTGCACCAATCCCAGAGGAAGCAAAGTGGGTTAAGGCTACACAGATTACTGATATCAACGGATTTACACACGGTATCGGTTGGTGTGCACCACAACAAGGTAC
>CAZWRW010000336.1:0-1879 GCA_964636465.1 uncultured Ruminococcus sp.
CATGCCCTGTTGAGCCTCCTAGACCCCTTAGAGAACGTCTTGAAATTTTAACGTTATGACAACCAAGTATATACACAATGTCTCCAAACTGGTTCCAGATTGTCTCCAAGTTGTCTCCGAAGTGGTTCCAAAATGTCTCCAAGATGTATCCAAACTGTCTCCACAGGATAGGTTAGGATAGGATAGACAAGGTTAGGTTAGGACAGGTCAGGTTATAATCGACACCGTCGATTCCTCTCTCTGTCTCTCTTAACTCTAGTCTCTAAACTCTAAAATCTATTCTCTTAACTCTATACTCTGTCGTTACAAATTTGTTACATCAATGTTACAATGTAACGCAAGATTACAGAATTTTTGGTTATCAAGTGTGCGTGTTTTTTCGTGCATCATGAAGATTTTTAACCCTATCCGATACAAAACTCTCAAAAAAGACTTGAAAAAATCTTGATTTTGTAGTAAAATATATCTTGAGAGAATTTTGCTGAAAAGACTTAGGGGAAAGGAAAGTTTCGTTATGGAAAAGCTGGAAGTAGAAATTACTACGGAATATATCAAACTAGACCAACTGTTGAAGTTCGCTAGTCTCACAGATACGGGTGGTCTTGCAAAGGAAATCATACAACAAGGGTTAGTCAAGGTCAATGGAGAAGTATGTACCATGAGGGGTAAGAAACTTCGTACAGGTGACGTAGTATCCGTTGAGGGTTACCAAGTTACGGTTAAGTGATTAGGCGATGTATATCGAAAAGTTTTCGGCTAAGGGGTTTCGTAACCTCACAGATGTTGAGATTGTCCCTAGTAGACACTTGAACATAATCACTGGACTTAACGCTCAAGGTAAGACTAATCTCATAGAAGCCATCTACGTAATGACCGGTTGCAAAAGCTTTAGAAACGTCAAAGAGAACGACTACGTCAACTTAGAACTGCCTACCGCAGAAGTACATCTGCAGTTTAACGATGGCAAACGTTCTCAAAACATAGACTGCAACTTGAAACGCTCTCGTGGCAAGGATAAGGCTTTCAAATTGAACGGTGTTCCGTTAAAGGGAACGTCTTCACTGTTTGAGAATTTCAAGTGCATAGTGTTCATGCCCGACGACATAGAGTTGATTAAAGGCTCACCTGAAAAACGTAGAAGTTTCATAGACTTGTGTTACTGTCAAATCAGTCCGTCGGCGGTGGGTAAGCTACGACGTTTGGAGTTGGTCACTTCACATAGGAATGCCTTGTTGAAGTCCATAGCCATGAATCGTGCGGATGTATCCGCTTTAGTGCCTTGGGATGCTCAATTGGCTGAGTTGGGTGCGTACATCTCACATTTGAGGTTCATGTATACACAGATGCTCTCCAAAAAGGCTACGGAACTCTATTACGAGGTTTCGGGAAACACAGAGAATCTAGTGGTGGAGTATCAGTCCAACGTGTTCACTGCACAGGATTTCGAGCGTGGCTACACTGAGGAACTTCCAAAGAAGTACCTACAAGCTCTCAAACGCCACATCGATGACGACCTACGTGCTGGATATACGCTCTATGGCACTTCACGTGATGACATTACGTTAAAAATCGATAAGTTACCTGTAAAAAGTTTCGGTTCACAAGGGCAAAAGAAGAGTACCGCAATCGTCTTGAAACTCGCACAAGCTGACATATTTTCCAAGAAAACTCATGAAACTCCTGTAGTTCTCTTGGACGACGTTATGGCAGAACTAGACCCTAAACGACAGAAATATATCTGTTCTATGCTCAAAGATACACAAGTGTTCATAACTGTGTGTAATCAGGAGGTTCTAGTGGAACGTGAACAGGCTAAGGTGTTCTTCGTGGAGGATGGAAAAGTAACCTCTATGTGAGAACTCATAGATACGTGATTTTT
>CAZWRW010000337.1:0-1877 GCA_964636465.1 uncultured Ruminococcus sp.
GATTTTAAAGTTTTGGAATTACATCTGTGAGAAGTCGTTTAAACTGTGGAGCTACCTTGTCGGCAATCTCTTGAACTTCCGTGTGGTTTAATGGCTTATCTAAGATACCACTCGCCATATTGGTTACACATGAGATTCCGCACACTTCCATACCTGCGTGATGTCCTGCAATAGCCTCACAAGCGGTACTCATTCCGACCGCATCCGCACCTAATATGGATAACATCCTAACTTCGGATGGGGTTTCGTAGCTACAACCAGTCAATTGCACGTAAACGCCCTCACGTAGTGGAATGTTCAAACTCTCAGCAGAACTTTTAATGATATCCTGTAGGCGTGGACTATATACGTGGCTCATATCGGGAAAACGTGTGCCTAAACTCGAAAAGTTTTCACCTATGAGACAGTTCGGAACGAACGTTGCAATGTGGTCTGTGATGAGCATAAAATCACCTGCAGAAAAATTCTTGTTGATTCCTCCTGATGCGTTGGTTAAGAACAATACTTCCGCCCCCATGAGTTTCATTAAACGGATTGGTAACACTACATCTTGCATAGAGTAGCCTTCATAGTAGTGTACTCTGCCTTGCATGGCTACTACTGGAGTATCTCTCAAGTATCCTAAGATGTACCTACCTTTATGCCCCTGCACCGTGGATGTCGGAAAGTTTTCTATATCTTTGTAGTCTATGGTCTGCACAATTTCGAGACTTTCGGCAAAGTCACCTAATCCCGAACCTAACACCAAAGCTACCCTTGGTTTGAAATCCGTTATACGTTGGATTTGCTCGTAACAGTTTTGAAGTTTTTCTATACCATCCATGAAAACACCTCCTGATATTGCGGAACGCTCGTGTGAGCGTTCACTACAGATTAAAATTTACGCTTTAAACCTCGTTTTCAACTTCGATAGGTGGGCGTTCTGCGATTAGAAACTTAATCTTGATACCCTCTTCTGAAAACATATTTTCGTGTTCGGTGACGTAGTTGGGTTCAAAACCGCTGTTGTGTAGGTCGTAAGTGGTATATTTGACGTTGAATCCCATACTGTTGAAGTACTCCAAAGAGTGTTCAAAGAGGATATCGTTGTCGGTTTTAAACCAGATTTCACCGTGTGGAGCTAGGAATTTCAAGTACTGCTCCAGTTGCCTTGGGTGCGTTAGACGCTTCTTTTGATGTTTCTTCTTCCTATCCCATGGGTTACAGAAGTTTATGTAAATCCTCTCGATGGTGTCGCCATCTCCGAAAACTTCCGAAATGCGTTCAATGTTCTTGATAAAAATCCTAACGTTATCCGTTGGGATTTCTCTATCAGCATAGGCAGTTTCGAGTTTCCTTTTGGCTAAACCGAGCATACTATCTATCATATCCACAGCGATATAGTTTATGTCAAGGTTCTGCGGTGCTACCTGTGAAATAAAACCTCCTTTACCACAACCTAATTCCAAATGGATAGGTGCTTCATTCTTAAAGACGGTTTTCCATTTGCCTTTAAGTTGGTCGGGTTCTTGTATGCAAAATGGACAGGCTTTAAGTTCAGGCTCTGCCCATGGTTTTCTTCTAATTCTCAAAACGTTTTCCTCACAATATAAATTTTTATTTTTTTAACGTCAATCCGATATTTGCGGAACGGCAAAACACCGCCCCGCAATTGGATTATCGAATTTTCATTAGTCACAGAGTCTACTTACTCGCAACCAATATGATTACTGAACGTGCCTCTAACTCTAAAGATTGTACAACCATCATGTCTTTTATGTCGTCGATACAGTCATATGGACTATCCATAGCGGTGTTGACGGCTATGTGCCACTTCAATTCAGCTGGGAGCGTAGGTAGTTGGAAGTACTGCTTTTCCCAATAGGTGTTGATGGCTA
>CAZWRW010000338.1:0-1877 GCA_964636465.1 uncultured Ruminococcus sp.
AAAAAAATCATGTTTGAAGAGTTAAAAGAGTTAATCTTAAAGTACGTTGAAGTAGACGAAAAGGACATCACTGAGAGTTCCCGTTTCATTGAGGATTTGGGGTTCAACTCATATATGTTCATGTGCCTACTTGGCGAAGTTGAAGACAACTACGACGTAGAAGTCGATGAGCAAGAGGTTCTAAAGCTTAGAACTGTTGGTGATGCTATCGCATACGTAGAGAAGTTACAATCAGAAGAATAGATAGTTGGAGGACAAAGCTATGGATAAAGAAAAAGTTTCAACACTTTACGACCTAGTAGATAGTGCAAGTAAAGAACATCAAGACGTTACATTCTTACGTTACAAGGTTAAGAAGAACATCATCGATAAGAGTTTCGCACAGTTCAAGGTAGATACCGATGCTGTAGGTGCTTTTCTAAAGGAGAACATCTCTATGGATAGGCTACACATAGCACTCGTGGGAACTACCTCTTACAACTATCTAGTGAGTTTATTCGGAGCTACTAACACTAACAACGTAATCGTTCCACTGGATGCACAACTTTCTGCTGAGGATATCTGTGACTGTGTAAACCGTGCAGATGTTACCGTATTCATGTATGATAGCCGTTATGCTAACTTAGTATCTAATGTTAGAGAACTCTGTCCACAAGTTACGGATATCATCCAAATAGATGGCACTCCAACAGATGAGAACGTATACTCTTTAGAAAAGGTATTAGAAGAGTATCAAGGTAAGTCTATCAAAGTTGAGATAGACCCAACTCAATGTGCGGTAATCGTGTACACTTCAGGAACTACCGGAAAATCAAAGGGTGTAATGTTGGCACACGAAAATCTCCTAGATAACTGTTTCTGTGAAGAAAACGAAAGTTTCGCAGGGGACACTCTTTTGAGTGCGTTACCTATACATCACGTGTACTGTTTAGGTTGTGATATACTACTAGCTATAAGATACGGCACTACTGTATGTATAAACGATAACCTCATGCATTTAGCTAAGAATATCACGGTATTCCAACCTAACAAGATGTTACTAGTACCTATGATTATCCAAACGTTATACTACAAGATTCAAGAGGCTTGTAAGTCCAACCCTGATGTAGAACCTAAAGACATCGCTAAGAAGGTACTCGGTGAAAACTTGAGAATCATATATAGTGGTGGTGCATACTTGAGTCAGTCCATCATAGATGGCTTTGCAGAGTATGGTGTTAAGGTAGCTCAAGGTTACGGTATGACTGAATGTTCACCACGTATCAGTACAGCTCGTGAGTTTGAAGACAACGTCGTTGATTCTGTAGGTAAGATAGTAAATGGTTGTCAAATCAGGATAGTAGATGGAGAGATTCAAGCGAAGAGTAAATCTGTGATGATGGGTTACTATAAGAATCCACAAGCCACCGCAGAGGCTCTCACTGAGGACGGTTGGCTAAGAACTGGTGACTTAGGACATCAAGAAGATGGATGGTTGTTTATCACTGGTAGGAAGAAAAACCTAATCATCCTAGCCAATGGCGAGAACGTCTCCCCAGAGGAGTTAGAAAACAAGTTCGCTGACAACCTACTCGTCAAGGAAGTTGTCGTACACGATAAGGACAACCTAATCACTGCTGAAATTTTCCCTAACTTCGACTATGCTACCGCCAACGATATCCCTACCACTGATATCAAGCAACAGTTACAAGACTACATAGACGATATCAATCTAACACTACCATCTTCTAAGACTATTAGAAACCTCATCGTTAGAGATGTTGAGTTTGAAAAGACTGCTTCAAGGAAGATTAAGCGTTCACTAGTACATTAAACACATCCCATAGAGGAGAATTGAAAAAATATAAGACAGGTAGCTGTTTAGCTATCTGTCTTGT
>CAZWRW010000339.1:0-1869 GCA_964636465.1 uncultured Ruminococcus sp.
TTTGGAAAGGAAGTTTTTTTATGGCACAATATCGTGACCGAAGAGTTAGAAAGACAGAGGCTCAACTAGTGCAAGGGCTTACTAAACTTATGAAAACTAAGAGCATCAAGGATATTACGGTTAGAGAACTCGCTGACGAAGTGGACATCAACCGCTCGACGTTCTACCTACATTACAAGGATGTCTACGACATGGTGGAAAAACTCGAAAATAACCTCACGCAGAGTTTCCTCAATACCCTTGATGAACTATCTAAAAACAGAATCACCAAAAGCAACTTGATGGAGTTCTTGGAGGATACTTACAACATTATCTATTCCAATGTGGATATATGTTCTGTATTGTTAAGTCCTAATGGTGATATAGCTTTCCATCAAAAGGTTAGAGATATCATCTATCAAAAGACACACGACATCATCAAGAACCTTATGCCTAGTAACTCCAGTGAGAACGAAATCAAGGTTGCGACTTGCTACTTCATTTCGGGAATTATAGGTATCATTGAGGCTTGGTTACAAGATATCTCAATGGGTACGCCTAAGCATATGGCGGAACTCTCTTGTCAACTGGTCGAGCATGGGATATACTCATTCGATATAAACGTCAAATAAAGTTTTTTGTAAGGAACGTCGCCCACGGCGTTCCGTATATGAATCTATAGCATGATGTCAAGTCAGTTAGCAGATGCTAACTATCGTTCAAAAATTAGGGAACGCCTTACAACGTCCCGATATGTATATCATATAATATAATGTATCTTATTGGTTCAGTATTATTCCGCACCGTCCATACGTAGAACGGTCTTGATAGTCTTTAGAACTATCTTCATATCCACGAGAGTGGAACGTGTCTTTATGTAGTCCAAGTCCATTTCGACCTGTTCCTCAAATCCGATGTTACTTCTACCGCCACATTGCCAAAAACAAGTCAAGCCACCTTTGACTAGAAACCTGTTCATTTGATATGTTGTGTACTGTGTAACTTCTTTGACTATCGGTGGACGGGGGCCAACTATGGACATATCACCGGCTAGGATGTTGAACAACTGTGGTAACTCATCGATGGAGGTCTTTCGGATGAACTTGCCAACCTTAGTGATTCTAGGGTCGTCTTTCATTTTGAAGATTACTCCGCCTTTGGATTCATTTAAGTGTTCAATCTCCTTGAGACGTTCTTCTGCGTTCATGCACATGGAACGGAACTTGTACATTCTAAAGGTTTTTCCGCCCTTAGTGATTCTAGTCTGTGAAAATATCGGTGAACCTTTATCTTCAGCATAGATTGCTATGCACACACCTATAAGCAATGGTGACAAGCAAACTATAGCTATCAGCGAAAGTATGATATCTGTAACTCGTTTGAACGCCTCATAACCTATATGATTATTAGGTCGTATGTTAGAATTCACTAATGCAGACTTCACACTCTCAACTACTTCTTGTGTAACATCTAATGTCTTAACAACTGGTGTCTGTCTTGAAACTTCTAAAACTTTTTCTGGTGTCATGCTTAAAATTCATCTCCCCAAACGAACCTTTAAGGACAAATATTGAAATTTGCCAAGTGTATATATGTATCTGTATATAGTTGTAAAATGTTATTGTGTAGAAACATTTCCAACTTGCTGTTAATAATTATAACATAAATATCACCAAAAGTAAACCCATTTTAAGAAATTATTTCCGCAGAGGCTTAATTTCATCACATTGCCCAAAATTGTGAAATTTGTCAAATATATTTTCACACATTGTACACAATGGTATTATTAGTATATCCACAGGAAATGTGTATTTTGTAACTTTAACGTCAATTTGTAAATTAAGAAAGGAGTTTAAAAAATGGACACACCTATACATGAGTTCTTAGTAC
>CAZWRW010000340.1:0-1856 GCA_964636465.1 uncultured Ruminococcus sp.
ACAGAAAAAACATCACCCCACTGCAGAACACAGTGGGGTGTGTTATAATTCTATAAGAAAGAAGGATGCTGAGATATCATTTTTTACTTAACACGTTTAGCAAATACAACGATTCTCCAACCGTCGTTACCGTCGCAAGTTTGTAAAGTCAAGATATCCTGACCAAAGGTTGGGAAGTTTCCTGTTTGATAGAGCATGGTCTCTTGAGTTAGATACATATACTCTTGGAATAGTTCATAATCCATGTTGAGATACTTGGCATTCCAGTAGTTGAACTGTGTGCCATCGCCCATGCCATAGACTGAGCAACACGCATAGATTTCATACAACCTTTGACCGCTATAAGTAGTCACTTCGATAAGTTTGTTAGCGTTCCAATAGTTAGGGTCTTTGTATCTAGCTAAGTTGGAGAACATCACGCCATTGTTGAGGTTGTGTCCATAGATGATACTGTTGTTAGTGTAACTACTATCGATTACCGCATTAGCAAACAGATTACATCTGTAATCCAACTCGATACAACCTTGTGAACTGCTATAGCCATTCATGTCATGTTGGAGATAGTAGTCGTTGTCTTCTGTGGAGTGCATGATAGGATAATCTATGTTAGCGTTAGGGATGTATATCCAACCTTGAAGGTCGCTGTATCCGCTAAGACCGTTTAGAGCGTTCGCACTGCTAACAAATTCGTAGTGGTCATAGATACCGTTGGCAATCTCTTCAGCTTTAGCCTGTTCTACCCTGCTTTCGATGTTGCTATGTAAACTCTTTAGAAGTTTCACAGTCTCTTGAGCATCATAAACGCCCTGTTTAAAGGCACTCTTGATTAGATTGGTACAGATACTCTCGATAGAACTACCGTTACTAGCCGATACACTATTTAGATAAGAATCCAATGAGTTCTTGATATCGTTGCTAACCTTGGTGGACTCACTCTGTGAATTCAACACGGAATTTACATCTTTTTTGATATCCAAAATTACATTCATTGGAATCTCATGGCTAAGAGCCTTTTTATATAAGTACTTGTTAATTTCGGAAGTTTTCTTTGCGGTGGTAAGGGTGTCATCATAGAGTATTTTATCTATATCATCAAATATGTATTGAGTACCCTCGCCTACGTAAGCAGTAGTGGTGGTCGTCTCCTGAGTTGTTGTAGTAGTAGGTGCTGTGGTAGTCGTGATAGGTGCAGTAGTTGTCGTGGTCGCTGGAACGGTGGTAGTAGTCACTGGTACGGTTGTAGTTGTGGTATCACTACTGGATGTTGTAGTCTCACCAGTGGTGGTTGTTGTCGTAGTGGTAGTGACACTACTTGACGAACTCTTTTTGGTGGTAGTCGTGGTAGTAGCTGACCTATTAGTATTAGCCTTTGCGGAAGTGGTAGTAGTACCAACTCTCGTAGTGATAGCACTGGTAGTCGTAGTAGTTACCGCAGAGGTTTCATCTGCACTGCAAACTATGCCTGTGGATAGCATACTAAACACGAAAACGCTCGTTACTATAGCCTTTAAACTTTTCTTAAACAAATAAAACACACTCCTAAATTGAACAATATATATACAAATATGTAACTCTCAAATCAATTGGGCTTGAAACTATACTATGAATTAGTACAAATATATTCGACAAGTCCATAAGATTATTATAACATATCCACATATAAAGTCAATACGACTGTGTAACTTTTTAGCAACCTTTCACATTCTTAACACAAAAATTGGATTGATAACCATATTAATCAAAAATGTACACATAAGGTTATCACATACAAATATTATGTAGGGAACGTCCATTCACGTTGTTTCGCAAATTTTCTGAAGCAAATCAAAAAATTATCAATCAAGCTCCGCTTGATT
>CAZWRW010000341.1:0-1855 GCA_964636465.1 uncultured Ruminococcus sp.
TATTCAATCAAGCTTTGCTTGATTCTGCGGAACGCCGTGGGCGGCGTTCCGTACACACAAATTCACATTGATGTACGATTTGAATAAAATTTTATCATCCCAATGTACGGAACTCCGCCCACGGCGTTCCGCAGAATCAAGCGGAGCTTGATTGATAATTTTTTTGATTTAAAAAAACACAAACATACCAGCATGATTTGCCTTCGGCAAATTCAAGGAACGGTCACAGCCCGTTCCCTACATAGTAAACTTAAAATTTTAGGAACGCCTTTTTGTTGGCGTTCCTTATATTGTGCGAAAATTATCTAGTTAAGTTAGAGTTACTTTAACTCATCCAAAGGTTTTAGAGGTTGAATCCAACCGAAAGTATCCTCAATCTTGCCCCATTGCATACCGGTCATGGTATCGTAGAGCATTTGTGAGATTGGACCTATCTTGTTATCGTTAATCTCCATAACCTTGTCGCCCCACTTTAGATGTCCAACTGGTGAGATTACCGCAGCTGTACCAGTACCAAAGCATTCAGTCAACCTACCGTTATCGAACGCATCTGCTACCTCTTGGATGGTTATTCTCCTCTCGGATACCTTATAACCCTTAGACTTACATACCTCTATAGCGGACTTCCTTGTGATACCGCTTAGGATAGAACCATGTAGTGCAGGTGTTACTACTTCGCCATCTATTACGAAAAAGATGTTCATAGCTCCAACTTCTTCGATGTACCTCTGCTCTACACCATCGAGCCATAGTACTTGTGAATAGTTCTGTTGATGTGCCTCATCCTGTGCGATTAGTGATGCAGCATAGTTACCACCAGTCTTAGTGTAACCCATACCACCACGTACAGCTCTAACGTGCTTAGTCTCAACGTAGATGTTTACAGGGTCTAAGCCTGAAGAGTAGTACAATCCTGAAGGTGACATGATAATCATAAATAGGTAATGGTCAGCAGGTCTAACCCCCAAGAATGGGTCATCAGCTATGATGAAAGGTCTAATGTATAGGGAAGTACCCTCAGTGTGAGGTACCCAATCTTTATCGACGTTTACCAGTGTATGTAACGCTTGTAAGCAGTCAGCCTCATCAATGTGTGGTATTACCAACCTCTCGTTGGAGACGTTTAGACGCTTAAAGTTTTCATCTGGGCGGAAGAATTGAATAGTTCCGTCAGCAGTCCTGTAAGCCTTTAGACCTTCAAAAACGGTTTGACCATAGTGCAAACACATGGATGATGGATACAATGACAAAGGTGCATAAGGTACGACTCTAGCATCGTGCCAACCCTTACCTGTGTCGTAATCCATAATGAACATATGGTCTGTGAAAGTTTTACCGAATCCAAGTTGACTCTCATCAACTGGCTTTTGCTTTGGATTTTCAGTAAGTTGAATCTTTATTTCCATCACAAATTCATCCCTTTTTTTTTAATAAGTTTATAACATTTTCCTATAGGAAATATGTCAACACTAACATTATAGCACAACTATTTACGATTTTCAATAGTTTCATGGATTTTTTTGTGCAAAATCTGTGAGATTTAAAAAAATCCTTTGTTGGGAACGGCTTTGACCGTTCCTTAGAATCACACGTAGTGTGATTGATTTTTTATTAAATATATTCACCAAACACAAACATTGATTTGCCTTCGGCAAATTCGAGGAACGGTCACAGCCCGTTCCCTACATATTAATTAACATGGGTTACCTGTCGCAAAGTGGAGTGTATGCCCTCTCCTTGACGATAGCCTTATACGCTGGACGGATAATCCTCTTACCTGTGAGCATCTCCTCCATACGATGTGCAGACCATCCGGCAATACGTGCAGACGCAAACAGTGGAGTGTATATATCTT
>CAZWRW010000342.1:0-1842 GCA_964636465.1 uncultured Ruminococcus sp.
TTATCGAATTGGCTTTAAACTGTCAATTTGAAGTTACGTTATCAAAACGCCCTGCAATTTATAGCAGGGCTTGGATATTCAATTGACTATGTTATTTAGCGTATTCAATAGCACGGCTTTCTCTAATGACGTGTACCTTAATCTGTCCTGGGTAACTGGATTCGTTCTCTAGACGTTTAACTATACTTCTAGCGATAACAGTCATCTTTTCATCGTTGACCTTGTCAGGACTGACCATTACACGGACTTCTCTACCTGCTTGAACAGCGTAACACTTGTCTACGCCCTCGTAAGATGCACAGATTTCTTCAATCTTTTCAATACGCTTGATGTAGTTCTCATAGTTTTCACTTCTAGCCCCTGGACGTGCTGCAGATATTGCATCCGCTGCTTGGACTATACAAGCTATGACCGTTCTAGGTTCTACATCATTGTGGTGAGCCTCGATAGCATGGATAACTTCAGGACTTTCCTTGTATTTTTTACAGACATCCACACCGATTTGTACGTGTGAACCCTCAATTTCCGAGGTTAAAGCCTTACCTATATCGTGAAGAAGTCCAGCTCTACGAGCTAAGTTAGCATCCACACCGAGTTCGGAGGCTAAAATGCCTGAGAGTTGTGCAACCTCTATGGAGTGGCTCAACACGTTTTGACGGTAACTAGTACGATACTTCAACCTACCGATTAACTTCACTAATTCGTGGTTTAGACCGTGTACGTTAGTCTCCAAGATGGCTCTTTCGCCCTCTTGCTTGATTCTGTGTTCAACCTCTCTACGAGCTTTATCCACCATCTCTTCAATACGTGTCGGATGGATTCTACCATCGGAGATGAGCTTTTCAAGTGCGATACGTGCGACTTCACGTCTAACTTGGTCAAAACATGATAGTGTGATAGCCTCTGGTGTATCGTCAATGATTAAGTCAACACCTGTGAGCGTTTCCAAAGTACGGATGTTTCTACCCTCACGACCGATGATTCTACCTTTCATTTCGTCATTAGGTAGTGCCACTACTGACACCGCAGATTCCGAAACTTGGTCGGCAGCACATCTTGCTATGGCTATAGATATGTAGTTCCTAGCTTTATCCTCACACTCATCTTTGATTTGCTGTTCATAGTTGGCGATTTTTAAAGCTTTTTCATGGATGAGTTCCTTTTCCAAACTGTTGAGGATTACCTCTCTAGCCTGTTCTTTCGTCATCTCTGAAATCTTTTCTAACTCTGCCATCTGTTGATTCTTTATCTGTTCGGCTTGTTTGAGCCTGTCTTCTGCAGAACGTATCTTGTTGTTGAGCGTTTCGTCTTTCTTTTCGAGTGCCTCGGTCTTCCTATCGAGGTTTTCTTCTTTCTGTTGGATTCTTCGCTCTTGACGTGAAATCTCAGTACGTCTATCTTTGATGTCCTTTTCAGCATCGGAACGCATTTTGTGAATTTCGTCCTTGGCTTCGACTAGTTTAGCTTTCTTTTGGTTTTCGGCATCGACTTTTGCATCTTCCAAGTACTTGTCAGCTTCCTTGACGGTTTTGTTCGCATCTTCAACGATACGCTTAGCCTCCTGTTCTGCTGAACCGATGACACTCTCCGCTTGTGTCTTTCGATGCTCTACGCCCCTCTCGAAAGATTTCTTATTTACTATCCAACCACTGATTCCAGCCCCTACTACTAAAGATAATAAACATAGGATAAATATTATAAATCCTGACAAACAACTTCCTCCTTTCATGGAAATCAATATATTATACTTTTTTATACGGTTGTATGCAATATAAAAAAATGCAACACTTATTATTATATACCTTTTTAGAATAAAAGTCAATCGTTCAGTGAATGTAATTT
>CAZWRW010000343.1:0-1837 GCA_964636465.1 uncultured Ruminococcus sp.
GCACAGTCGATAGAATGATAGACTGGGCTAACAATAGGAATGGTATCGTTACAGCGTCATGGCATATCACAGTGCCTAAGGATTTCGATAGTTATACTTTAGGCGAATCCGTATCATGGAGCGACAGCACCTACGTACCTGATGAAACTAACTTTGACCCATCACAAATACTAGTAGAGGGTTCTAAAGAACGTGAATACTATATGTTATGTCTTGAGCAGTTAGCAAGTTGTATTCAAGAGCTACAGGATGCAGGTGTACCATTAATCTTTAGACCACTCCACGAAGCCGAAGGCGGTGGCGGTGAGACTGGTTCATGGTTCTGGTGGGGCAAATCAGGTTCTGCGGTATACAAGGAACTCTGGAAACTCACATATGAAACTCTAACCGAAGATTACGACCTACACAACATCATTTGGGAGTGGAATAGTTACGCATACTCCACATCCACAGATTGGTATCCAGGTGATGAGTATGTAGACATCGTAGCATACGATAAATACAACTGTACAGACTGGTCTACAGGTAGTGCGGTACTAACACATAATGATAGTGCTATCAGTGGAACGTTCTACAACCTAGTAGATATGTATCCAGGTAAGATGGTAGCTATGTCCGAGAACGACAGTATACCTACATTAGAAAATCTAACTTCTGAAAAGGCTGGTTGGTTGTACTTCCTACCTTGGTATGATGGCGGTTCAGATAGTATCAACTTCCTATCAAACCCAGTGTTTAATAAGTCCGAAGATTTGATTACTATGTACCAAAGTGATTACTGTATCAGTTTGGACGAACTTCCTGAAGACCTCTACACAGGCTACTCCCTAGATGGTTTCGTGGACAGTGACCCTAAAGACAAGGATAAAGATGACGATGGCGACAAAAAAGTTACTACTACCACAACATCCAAGGCGGAGGAAAAAGTCGTAACTATAGACGCTAGTGACTGCACAGAAACTGATGACGGTTTCAAGTTCACAGTAGAAGACCCTGAAAACATCACTAAGATTGAAATCTTGGGTAGTATCTCCGATACTAACGACTCTTCATGGTACTGCGGAGGCGGTGGAGTAGTATTCGGTTTAGGTGAAGACGATGACTATGCATTCTTAGACTATATGTTCAACAAGGGCGATTCTAAGGTTACAGTCAAGGTAAATGGCACTTTTAAATCTGGTGAAACCGATGCTGATGGTGCTAACATCGAAACTACTGGAACTATACATAGCAACACCATAGAGGTTACTAAATGGTGGGGTGCATCCGCTAATGATGACAGCGGTGCTCACGTATCGATGGATATCACAGGGGTTAAGGTATACTACAAAGAGGCTGACACTACTGAGGAAACTACTACCACTACTACTTCCGCTACCGATACTAGCATAGCTGGTACTGTATTAGAAATCAATGCTGAAGAGAACACCGCTAACATCGAACTAGATGATGGTTCAAGTGTTACTGTTCCTCTAGACCTATTAGGAGATAGTATCAAGGAGAATGACCAAGTAAACGTCGAGTTTAAGAATGGTCAACCTACTAATGTAACTCTAATATCTAGCGGTACTACTACGACTACCACAACTACTACTGAGGTTACCACCACTACAACAACCACTATTACTGGTGATACTTCACTCGGTGACGTAAACTTAGATGGCAACATCAAAGTTAATGATATTCAAGTAGTTAGACAGTGGCTACTACATACTGTTGCCACTCCTGAAAGCACTGAACAAGCGTTCATAAACGCTGACGTTACTAAGGATAGCACCGTTAGAGTAAACGACATCCAACGCATTAGACAGTACGTTCTACACATAATAGACAGCTT
>CAZWRW010000344.1:0-1825 GCA_964636465.1 uncultured Ruminococcus sp.
AAAACCAATCACACTGCGTGTGATTCTAAGGAACGGTCACAGCCCGTTCCCTACAAAATTCCGTCGTTCCCTACACATGGTTTGATTTATATCGAATAATTATTAATTGTTAATTAAATATAGAGAGGTTGATTTTAAATTATGACGTTGTTTAATCAAGGTGAAAAAGCGTACTTAATGCTTTCAGATGGTACAATCCTAGAGGGTATATCATTTGGAGCTAAGGGTACTGTTATCGGTGAGGTAGTGTTCACTACTGGTATGACTGCTTACCAAGAAACTCTAACAGACCCTAGTTACTATGGTCAAATAGTAACACAAACTTTCCCACTGATAGGAAACTATGGCGTAAATGATGAAGATTATGAGAGTGCAAAATCTTATGTAAGTGGCTACATCGTGAGGGAGTGGTGTAATACACCATCAAACTTCCGTATGAATGGCGATATAGACGGTTTCTTAAAGAAACAGAACATCATAGGAATACACTCAATCGACACTAGAATGTTGACTAGAAAGATACGTGAATATGGTGTTATGAACGGTGTCATCACTACAGAGAACGTCTACGAAAAGAAAGACGAACTCTTAGAGAAAATCAACAAGTTTGAGATAGTGGACGCAGTCAAGACAGTATCCACTACGGAGAACATAGAGTATAAAGCAGAGAATCCAAAGTATAAGGTAGCACTAATAGACTTAGGCTATAAGAGGAACATCCGTCAAGAGTTGCTAAAGCGTGGCTGTGACGTAGTAGTACTACCAGCACTCGCCACTGCAGAAGATGTCAAGGCTGTAAATCCTGATGGTATCATGTTATCCAATGGCCCCGGAAATCCAGCTGAAAACGTTGAAACTATTAACAACATCAAAGAAATTTGTAAGTTAGGCATTCCAATCTTCGGCATATGCATGGGACATCAGTTGATGGCTCTAGCACACGGTGCTAAGACTGAAAAGCTAAAGTATGGTCATAGAGGTGCAAACCAACCAGTTATAGATATCAACACTGATAACACTTTTGTAACCAGTCAAAATCACGGTTACGCAGTAGTCAACGATAGTGTGGACTCTAAGTATGGTTACGTACAGTACAAGAACGCTAATGACGGCTCTTGTGAGGGTATACGTTACACTTACGATGGTATCAAAGCATTTACAGTGCAGTTCCACCCTGAAGCTCACGGTGGTCCATTAGATACCGCTTTCCTATTCGATGAGTTTATTAACATGATGGAGGTAACAGAGTAATGCCACTTAGAAAAGATATTAAAAAAGTATTAGTAATCGGTTCAGGACCAATAGTAATCGGTCAAGCTGCCGAATTCGACTATGCAGGTACTCAAGCTTGTAGAGCCTTAAAGCAAGAGGGTCTTGAGGTAGTATTGATAAACTCAAACCCAGCAACCATCATGACCGACAAGGCTATGGCTGATAAAATCTATATTGAGCCATTAACCTTGGACGTAGTTAAGAGGGTTATTCAAATAGAACGCCCAGATAGCTTACTATCCACACTAGGTGGACAGACTGGTTTAACACTATCCATGCAACTTGCTAAAGAGGGTTTCCTCGATGAGTACAACGTTAAGCTATTAGGAGCAAATCCTGAAACCATCGACAAGGCAGAAGATAGACAATCTTTTAAGGATACCATGGAAAAGATAGGTCAACCATGTATACCATCAAAGGTAGTTGAGACCGTCGAAGATGCTGTAGATTTCGCTAAAGAGATAGACTATCCAGTAATCGTGAGACCAGCGTTCACATTAGGTGGTACTGGTGGCGGTATCGCAAATACTGAAGAAGAGTTAAGAGACATCTG
>CAZWRW010000345.1:0-1822 GCA_964636465.1 uncultured Ruminococcus sp.
CTCCTATTTATACAGTTCGTTGTCCACGAAACCAACCTTATGGAATACCTTTGCAACGTTTCTAGAGGAGATTCTAAGAGCCATCTCGTCACCCTTAGTGAAACATTCCTTTAGATATGCCTTGTCATTGATGTACTTGTTAAAGTTGTCTCTAACAGGTGCTAGAGCATCAGCGACGGTTTCACCGACGGCAACCTTGAAATCTCCGTAACCCTTGCCACTAAATTCAGCTGTGATATCGTCAAAAGATTTGCCGGTCACTGCGGAATAGATAGACATCAAGTTGTTGATACCCTCTTTACCCTCACGATAACAAACTTCTGTTTCGCTGTCGGTTACGGCACGTTTGAACTTCCTAATGATAGTGTCCTTGTCATCAAGGATTAGAATACAAGCGTTAGGATTCTCATCAGATTTTGACATCTTTTTAGTAGGGTCTTGAAGTGACATAATCTTAGCACCAGTCTTAGGAATGTAAGGCTCAGGGACTACTAAAGTTTCGCCATAACGTGAATTAAACCTCTGTGCGATATTTCTAGCAAGTTCAAGATGTTGCTTTTGGTCTTGACCTACAGGTACTAAGTCACTTTTGTAAGCTAAGATATCACTAGCCATAAGTACAGGATATGTGAACAATCCAGCATTGACATCGTCAGCGTGTTTAGCACTCTTGTCTTTGAACTGTGTCATACGAGAGAGTTCGCCAAACTGTGCATTACATGAGAGTATCCAACTCAATTCAGCGTGAGTTCTAACGTGACTCTGTATGAAAAATATAGACTTTTGAGGGTCTATACCACAAGCTAATAGTAGAGCATAAGCCTCCAAAGTATGTTGACGTAGTAGCTTAGGTTCTTGTTTAACCGTGATAGCGTGTAAGTCTGCTATAGAATAGATACAGTTGTACTCATCCTGTAGGGGAATCCAGTTACGGATAGCTCCCAAATAGTTACCTAGAGTAAAAGTTCCCGTAGGTTGGATGGCACTAAATATTACCTTCTTCTTATCTTCTGCCATGCGTAATTACTCCTCTGTAGTGGTTTCATCAGTGGTGATTTCAACGTGTTCTACACCAGTGACTTCCATAGGCTTAGCGAGGTTAGTTCTAGTCATAGTAATCTGTGGCTTTTGAACGTTAGCGTTCACATCACGGAGTGCTACAACTCTTTCACCGCCGTTCTTCTGTGCGATGGCTCTATCTTTTCTTTGAGCGTTCTGTAGTTCGTTAAGAACTCTTTGGTATAGTGTGAATATGAACCTCTTGGATTTGTCAGTCTCTTTAGCCATCTCCTTAGGGTCGAGAACCATCTTGTAGACACCTCTTCTAGTTAGTAGATAGATGTAGTGGTCTCTCTTGGTAGGTAGGTCATACTCTCTAGTCTTAGTACATGATGGCAAAGCCTGTCCTGCACTAACTAGAAAACTCAACACTGCACTAGAAACTTGACTGTACTTCTGTCCTAGACCTAGTACGCCACCGCCAGTGTTAAAAAATAGGTTAGCAGTACCATTCATAGATACTACTAATGTAGTCAATAAATCTTGACCCATAGGCATATCGATTACTGCACCGTATACTTGGTTGTCAGCGTTACACTTTACGCCTACTGCCATAGGTGTTACGGATAATCCTCTAATTCTGTTCATTAGGTAGCTTTCACAAACGGCGTACCTGTCTAAACCTGTAGTTCTTCTAATAGCCATGTCTATTAAATCCTTTCAAAATAATATATTTTTTATCAACGCCATTTCGGCGATTCAAATTTATCTTTTAATTTTTAATATGGATTTGACTTCGTCAAATCTAGGAACGGTCACAGCC
>CAZWRW010000346.1:0-1821 GCA_964636465.1 uncultured Ruminococcus sp.
TGGATATCGTTCCGCAGAGTAAAATATTACAAAGTAAAACCCTCATTACGGAGGCGGTCTATCGCCTCGCCTAAGATTTCCGCATTGGTTTGTGAAACTGAATGTAACAGATATATCGCACCATCGTGGGCGGAAGTTACAAGCTTATCCAAGGCGGTAGATGGCTCCGGTTGACTATCGACGTTCCAATCCACATAGGCAAAGCTCCACACTATGGTTTGATATCCCAACTGTTGCGTGACTGCCAAACTCTCTTCGGAGAACTCTCCACAAGGCGGACGGAAGTATTGCATTTCATAGCCGTACTCATCAAGGACGTATTGGTGCAACGACATGATTTCCTCTTCTATGCCCTGTTGGTCGAGCGTTGGCAACTTTGCGTGAGTCATGCCATGATTTCCGAGTACGTGACCCTCATCTATCATACGTTGTACGAGAGCTTTTTCCTTTTTGGCGTAGTCGCCTGTTAAGAAAAATATTGCTTTTACGTTCTTTTCCTTGAGGGTATCCAAAATTTTAGAAGTATATCCGTTTTCGTAACCTTGGTCGAACGTCAAGACTATTTGATTTTGTGCAGAAGTCAAGGCGTATGCTCCATATGTGGAGTACGTCTCATTGAACGTTTTAGCACCTGTAGGCACGTTGTGAGCATCCACTATAGTGCCCTGCCCATAGCCATGTGGCGATATGTCATAAGCCGACACCTCCGCTGTGGACGTCGCCACTACTGCGGAAACTATCGGGAATGTTAGAGCTATCCCTAAAGCTTTCAAAATAGAAAACCTCCCTTGCAAAAGTTTCGATACACAGACCGTTCATACACAACGCAAACTCTACAATACAATTTGACTTATTCAAACTGCGAATCGGCGTTAGTAATATTCTCTGCAAAAGAGGTTTAAATATTCTAAGATTATTTTTCTAAGTAAGACTTAACTAAATACTGTAAAAGTTGGTCACGGTCGATATGTCTTACTAAACTTCTAGCGTTGTTGTAAGTAGTGATGTACGTAGGGTCTTCCGAAAGAATGTAGCCTACGATTTGGTTTACAGGGTCATAACCTTTTTCAACCAATGCATCATATACTTTTAAAAGGTTTTCCTTGATTACCTTTTCAGGATTGTCGCTCAGATTAAAGCTTCTAGTCTTTTCATACATAATGTTATACTAACTACCATGTTTTGCTGGTAGTCTCTCCTTTCCGTGCAAGATTATCTTATAGTTTGATAATCCTATTATATACTATTTTTTTCTCCATTACAAGTGATTTTCAAAAAATTTTACTAAATGCACTATTTTAATGACATATTTTTAGGCTCTATTACCAAAACAGTCCAAGGTAAAACACCAGATTTTCACAAATACATATTTTTTTGTATATAATGGACTATGACCGTTCCATAATCTGTCGAATTAGCGTTAATCTAATCGATACTCCAATCGATAGGTTGCATACCATTGGCGATTAAAAAGTTGTTCGTCTGTGAAAAAGGTCTGCTACCGAAAAATCCATTGTAGGCACTCAGTGGACTTGGATGTGCTGACTGTAATACCAAATGGTTCGGATTTGTGACCAATCTAGCCTTAGCTCTAGCGTTAGCTCCCCATAATATAAATACCATAGGTTTCTCACGATGGTTTAATATTTGTATTACATCATCGGTAAAGTTTTCCCAACCTCTGCCCTTATGGCTATTAGGTGAGCTATCACGGACGGTTAAAACATTGTTGAGTAGTAACACGCCCTCCCTTGCCCATTTGGTGAGTTCGCCATGTTTACCGAGATTGTTAATACCTACATCGGTTTGAATCTCCTTAAA
>CAZWRW010000347.1:0-1790 GCA_964636465.1 uncultured Ruminococcus sp.
TCATATAACTCATTGTAGGCACTTTCAAACTGACTAAATAGTGTTGACGTATCTACTTGTTGAATTAGTCCAGTTACCCAAGGGCATAGTGACGAACCACGCATATCCTCTATGTTTTTCTGTTTAACACTCTTAGCGTTGCCTTCAACGTATACATATGCTAAACATAACTCTTTAACCAATGATGTGTTAGTAATAGATGGCTTCATTGGGCTGTCTAATGCGTTAGTACCAGTTATAACTTTTATAGTAAAGTCACGAACGTTGTCGCTAAGGTCTAGATGTAGCACTATAGCATCATATCGTGACATTCTGGTATCGGGTTCTTCTAGTTCTAAGTTTAGTGCAGTGCTATTGTGTAACCAACGACAACTAACCATAGCCCTACCAGTAGCTACATTTACTGATAAACCATCACCAGAAGTTACAGCAAGTTTGTCTCCCACGGTGTTGTAAATCCCATCGGATATTAAACCCTTAAAGTAGCGTGTCATGGTTTCAGCGTTGTACTTTCGGTCACCGTCTATGCTGTTAAAGTATCCACAAGTAATTGACATATTTATTCCTCCTCGTATTCAAATGTAGGAACTAATTCAGTTCCGCTGTCGCTTTCGCTCTCTATAATTTCAGTAATTCTTGCCTTTGTAGTGATACCATATTCATTAGTAACTTGCACGATATCACCAAGGTTGTAGTCTTTCTTATATTGATAACTTAGGTTAGAATTGACTTCACCCTCAAAGGCGGTAGTTACTGTACATTCGTTTAGTTTTTCTATGCCTCTAGTGTAGAGCATTTCGCCATACTCTTGAGTGCCTATCTTACCATCGTTGGTGGTTAAGTCCTTAGCATCAACATAGAGTTCATACAGTTTTAGTCCACTGATAGCGGTTATATCTCCTAAGAATACAGTTCTAAGAGAACGTCCAGTTCCCTCACCCTCACCGTAAACGTAAGCACAGTTTTTGTAGTCTTGCTTGTCCGTGACGTAGTGGCTATTGATAAGGTTATCAAATTCAGGAGAGAACACTACATAAGGGTTAATATTTTGCGAATATGAGTGGTCTCTCCCTTTATATAAACTGAATGCTAATTGACCATTTTCAAATGTGATTTTGAAACCATAGCCATAAGATTGACATAGACTCACGATACTTTCATAGAGATTGTCGTGGGTTATTTGCATTCTTAGGGTGTCTGTAAAACCTTGCGTTTCTCCTAATACTAAGTTTGGAATAATTCTAAAACTTGAATGAGGGTTAATAGCGTTTTCGTCTATCAAACGTCTAATACCGTTTTCGACGGTATCGTTAATGATAGTTTGATTAGCAACTATACGCCTTGTAAGGTAGCTTTCGATACTTCTACCACTAATGCATAAAAAGTTACCACTTTCAACGTCTGTAGTGATTTCTATATGCTCGATAATCATAACGGTATCATCGTCTTCACGTACTAGAAGATTATCAGTCTGTAGAGTGCTTAGTAGCTCTTGTGTGGCTGGAACGTATAACTCAAAGTCACCTGCTTGATAGTAACGTTTAGTCCAAATTAGAGACTGATAGATATCTATCAAACCTACTCGTTTGAGTTCTTGATTGTACACATAGATATCCATACTAAACCCCCTCGAAGATGTTCACAGCCGAAACACTAATCTTTAACGCCGATGCACCCTCATCACATTGGTAGCTTAGTTCGTTGTTTCCCGAAACTAACTGCAACCACTTTGAACCTTGTTGAACGCTATTGATTATGTTGCTAACTTCACCTTTTCGATTTAGTTTAAC
>CAZWRW010000348.1:0-1777 GCA_964636465.1 uncultured Ruminococcus sp.
TGAAGTGGCTGTACGTCAAACGTTCTAAAGATAACTTACAGACTGCATGATTAATATCAAATTGAATAATCATAAAAAATAAAACCATCGGAGAACGTCCCGATGGTTTTTATACTATAAATATCAAATATCTATGCACCCTCACCGAACGTAACCTTTAAACTGGAACATAAATCATCATACCAAGTTTGGAAAGAGCTACTGTCTAGGATGTCTTCATAAATCTTATCTTCTAGGACACCGTTAGCACGTTTCTTTGCCACAACGTCAGCGGAAGAGGTCTTGTTAAACTTAGTGTTAAAAGTACTCTTCAATACGGAAACGTTATCGAAAGCGGAAACTCTAAAGCATTGGCAATCGTTCAAAAAGCTTAATCCGACTAGCTCTCCGCTGGTGTTCACATCGTATGAGCCACCATTTAACTTACTCTCCACGGAAGAGTTATCTAAATTTGAAACGTTCACAGATACCGTTTTGGAGTTCAAAGCATACTCTAAACTGTTATCATCGGAGGTTACCCACTTGATAAACTGTACACCAGCATACACGACATCCTCATCACTGGAGTTTACAGCTAATGCGGTGACATCCAACATATGTGCGTTGATACCATCAGTTACGCAAGGCGAAGCTACTACCATGATGTTGTCATCGTTAGGGACTTCGCTAAGTGGACAGTAGGTAAGCACGGTGTAATTTTCGTCGGAGCTGTCGAAAGTTGGAGTTACTCCGCTAACGTATAGACCTTTAATCTGTGGCACACAGATGGAATCCCAAACACCAAGCATATTGTCATTGTTTAGATTTATCACTGCACCCTCTTGAGATGCTTGTGCTAATGGCAAGTTCATTTGATAGGAAAGTTCAATAGCCATGTTGTATGTATCGTCTATGGTTAGGAGTGGTTTACCATCGGAGTAATCGGAGTAGGTGTTAGCTACCTCTAACACGCCATCCCATGTGGATAGACTACTAACATCCAAAGCGTTTTGTGAGGCGAAATCGTTCCAAAGGGTTTGGTCTATTGCTAAGACGTTCACATCTGTGGAAAGTGGAATCGCTCTTAATCCTGAAAGCGTATTAAGCTCCAAAGATTGCTTAAAGAACGTGTTGCCCAACTCCAAACTAGAATAGTATGAGGATAGGTCAGCAATATCTCCTGTGAGACCAAGATTGTATATAGTATCGTAGTCGGCACACACCACATCTACGCCACTGATATCGCTCTCCGTTGAGAAGTTTTCAACCTCTACCACTATGCCTCTCTTTTTACCCTCAGTAGAGTTGAACTCATCCACCAAGGACTGTAAAGCAGTATCCTCTTGAGTACCCAAAGTTATGGTAGTCGGTGAGTTTGCACTCAAACCATGAGATTTGTCGTCATTACCGAAACTACAACCTGTTAATAACATCCCTGATATTACTACTACTGCTAACCTTTTCAAATACATTGCGAAAAAAACCTCCAAAATTAACGTTCAAGATATATTCTAACATTTTGGGTGTGTTTTGTCAATAGCAACAGCCAAGTTTGTCGCATAAAAATCAAATATCTGTGAGAATTTAAGAATCTCATGTAAGGAACGGGCTTTGACCGTTCCTGAATTTTCCGAAGGCAAATCAATATACAAACATACGGAACGATGTAGTATCGTTCCGCAGAATAGTTATATTTTATACTATATAAAACTTCTCTTCATGAGTTTGGCAGGTCTATGTCCCGCAGATTGTACCCTCAACTCATCCGCTGGAGTGACATACTTTTTCATCTTACGCC
>CAZWRW010000349.1:0-1764 GCA_964636465.1 uncultured Ruminococcus sp.
CCTTCCTTTAGACTGTCTAACGCATAGACTATGTTAGCATACAACCCTTGTGAGGCTTCTTCAGGGGTTAAGAGTTCCAAAGATACTGCCTCTATGGCATCATTGTAGTAGGTTTGCATATCGGAGTTTTCCATGTATGGACTTATCAAAATAGGGTCACTGGATAGTATCTGTTCATTGGATTGGTACGCCAAACCGTCAAGAGTACCCAAATCGCTAAGGGTTTGTAAAGCCGTCTCGGATACTGGAATACCTCTAGTAGTACCTAAGATTTCTACACCATCGGGGTCGTTGTATAAGAAGTTCAAAAGCATTGCCGATTGTACTGGATACTCTGTATCCTTATTTATAGCGAACAGCAACGATGGTTTGTAATACCATCCTGTATTTTCGGAGCCGTCTGTGGTTATGAGGTCACCGAGTACCAAACTATCTTGATTTTCTAAAACCGTTTGATACTTAGATACTGAACTGCCCCATTCTAAGATACCAGCGACTTCACCATTCAACCAAGTGTCGCACTCGTACAAGCTTGAAGATGTATCTTCTTCACTAATCTGTGAGATACCTCTAATAACACCATTATCTTGTAAATCCTTGTAGAACTGTAAAGCATCCGTGATGTCGTCCACTGAGAAACCTATTTCGCCATCGGAAGTTATAAAATCCTTGCCTGTTTTCTGTTGTTCGTAAACTACAGCTAAGTACCACCCTGTGAAACCTGTATTGTTATCCAAATTGAGAGGGTAACTGCCTATCGCATTGAGTTTAGGGGCAACATCGAATAGGTCTTGCCAAGTAGTAGGGAGTGTCGCACCAGCCTTGTTGAAAATATCCTGATTATAGAACAGAGTTCTACCCGTGATAGATACAGGTATAGCGTTCAAAATGCCATTACGTCTGCCAAACTGTAAGATGTCATCACTAAAGTTGGATAGGTCTATATAATCGCTAAGTTTTTCGAGGTCAAAAAATCCAGTGCCATCATAAGAGAGTGTAACTAACCAGTCATAGTTTACTTGTATTACGTCGGTGCAAGTACCCGTATCCAGTTCATCGAAGATTTGATTTTTCCAACCCGACCAACTACCATACTCCGTTTCAACGTGGATGTTTGGATACTTACTTTCAAAGAGTTCGATAGCTTGTTCAGTAGCTTGATGTCTATCGTCACCGCCCCACCAAGAAATGGTTATGGTACACTCTTCATCAGGGTCGTAACTAGAAATCCTCTTAGATGAACTATCACATGAAGTATTTAACGCCATACTTGCCACCAAAGTTACAGCTAATAACAACTTTCTCCACATATTCATTCTCCTATTACTTCTACTTGTGCCAATTTGACTATTGTATCAAACTGACATTTAATTTAATGAGTATTCTGCCAATAGTTTATACTCTTGCAACAATCTTATAAGTACATTATAATATATGTTACCATTTATGTCAAGGCGATACACAGATATTCATGACATCCACGGCGTTTCGCATGAAAAAATCATGTATCTGTGAGAATTTGAAAATCTTGTGTAGGGAACGGGCTTTGACCGTTCCTTAGAATCAAGCGAAGCTTGATTGAATCGATGTTAAATTCACCACAAACACAAACGGAACGACGTTCTGCCGTTCCGTTATGATTTCTAAAACTAACTTAAATTCTATCAAATCATCTCTAAGATTTTCTTCTTTAGGAGTATCAAGTCTATGAAGTTCACCTTGCCGTCGCCATTGATGTCGTAATTTTCAGTAGGTATTGAAGTA
>CAZWRW010000350.1:0-1759 GCA_964636465.1 uncultured Ruminococcus sp.
AAAAAATCACCCCAAACTTTGTACACAATGCCTATTGACTTCTTATATAAGAAATGCTATAATCTTATCAGTTCTATTAATATTGTAACACAAATTTAAAAAAAAGTAAAGAGGTTACGATAAAAAAATAGCGAAAATGTGAATAGTGCGATTTGGTTGCTGTAACGTTGCGACATTAAATATTAACGGCGAAGTTTGGTGTAGCTCCTGCATTAGAATGCACCCGTGTTTGCCTTGGTCAGCAAACTAGTTATTGGCTCAGTAATGTTGAATGGAGTGGCAGACGGAAATGTCTGTCACTCTTAATTTTTAAAAATTCACAAATACGTGATTTTTTACTTACGGTATTGAACAAAATAACGTAATATAGTCATTTTAAACAAAAATGCATTAGGTTTCCAAAACTTTTGGATTTTCTATTGTAAATCGTTTGTTATAGTGTTATAATAGTTTCAACGAAAACGATTTTTTTTATTCAAACGTAACAAAAAGGAGCTTTTTCAATGAATATGCGATTAAAGAGAACCATCTCAACCATGATGACAACTCTGTTGATTGTGCCAGTCGTGACAGATTCTTTTGATACTTTTCAGGTAAACTATCAAAGCGTAAGTGCGGTAGATACGTCGGTATATTTCAACGAGTTTGACCAATCCGTGAACGGTGGAGAGCCTATCCGTGGTGTGGACATATCCTCGATACTTTCTGTTGAGGCATCAGGAGTGACATTTTACAATGAGAATGGCGAAGAGCAAGACATCTTTAAGACATTAGCAGAGAACGGCGTGAATTACATCAGGGTGCGTGTGTGGAACAACCCATACGACAGTGACGGCAACAGCTACGGTGGCGGAAACTGTGACGTTTACACCGCTGGGGAAATCGGTAGACGAGCATCGCAGTACAACATGAAACTTTTAGTAGACTTACAATACTCTGACTTCTGGGCTGACCCCGAAAAACAGACAGTTCCTAAAGCTTGGAGCAACTACTCTTATTCAGAAAAGCAACAAGCTATCTATGAATACACCCTTGAAAGTTTGCAGACTATCTCGGATGCAGGTGCAGACATAGGCATGGTGCAAATCGGAAATGAGACGAACAACCTATTCTGTGGTGAAAGTGATATGTATTCCATCAGTGGGTTGTTCTCCAGTGGATGTTCTGCCGTACGTGCTTTTGATAGTTCCATCATGATAGCCGTACACTTTGCGAACCCATCCATAGGCTATTACGATTGGTATGCACAGGTTCTAGACGAGTGCAACGTCGATTATGACGTATTTGCCACGTCATATTATCCATACTGGCACGGCACCACCGAAAACCTAACGGACGTTTTGAAAAACATCGCTGATACTTATGACAAGTACGTTATGGTTGCTGAGACCGCATACCCATACACTGATGATGATGGGGATGGCTACGGAAACGAAGTCCTATCGACTTCTAGTAACGTGGATTTACGTTATGACATCTCTGTAGAGGGTCAAGCACAGTGTTTAACGGATGTGTTCCAAGCAGTAGCAAACGTCGGAAGTAAAGGCATCGGGGTATTCTATTGGGAACCTGCTTGGTTAGGTGTGGATGGTCTATCATGGGATGACCAAAGCACACTTTGGGCTGATTACGGTTCCGGATGGGCTACTTCATACGCCAGTGAATACGATTACATGGCAACTACTACGGGCGGTTCATCCTACGATAATCAAGCACTTTTTGATTTCAGTGGAAAACCTTTGGAATCTTTAAAGGTGTT
>CAZWRW010000351.1:0-1754 GCA_964636465.1 uncultured Ruminococcus sp.
AGACTAAGAAAGTGCATGACTGATAGAGCTAAGATTCTACCTAGACGTGTAACTGGCACTTGTGCATATCACCAAAGACAACTAACTTCTGCTATCAAGAGAGCTAGACATATTGCTCTTCTACCATACGTTAGCGAATAGTTATCATTCTATATTAGATATTAAAAAAATCCCATGAAGTTTTCTCACGGGATTTTTTGTGTATCATGACGCCCCATTACGACATATCCAAATATGTTTGTTTGACGGTTTCATCGAGTTGGGAAAGTTCACAATAACGTAGATGTGAGTTGTTCTCACACAACGCCCTACAGATGGCACAACTTCGTTCGGTGCCGTCCACATTGACGATGACCATCTTGCCGTAGTACGACGAATACAAGTTTTTAATCAAACTTTCGGGATTTTCCATGCTATTGCGTAGGAAAAACAGTGTAATCGCACTACTTTCCGCCTCGACTTCCACAAACGATGCCTTAATAACTACCACACACACCAGTATCACAACGATGGAAAATATCACTACGCTTAGAATCTCCATAAAGTTCCTCCTTTCCAAAGGTTGCATATAACATACTATGTCGCACAGCAACGTTTGGTGAGTTGAGAAAATATTTAAAAAATTTTTCATAAAAAGTATTGACATATCTTTTCAAGTGTGTTAAAATTAAAATACCGCATGGTTGACGGCTCTAAAGTGGTGTAAACCCCCATTAATCAGCGAGTTTTTTATAAGAAAAGGTAGGTGCTACGAATGTACGCTATTATTGAAACTGGTGGTAAGCAATACCAAGTTGAAGTAGGTCAAGAAATCTACGTTGAAAAGTTAGCTGTTGAAGCTGACCAAGCTGTTACTATCGATAAGGTTATCGCAGTAGGTGGCGAGGACGGTATCAAGGTTGGTGCTCCATACGTTGAGAACGCAACCGTTTCCGCAACAGTAGTTAAGAACGGTAAAGCTAAGAAGGTTACAGTCCTAACTTACAAGCCTAAGAAGGGTTCTAGTAAGAGAAAGAAAGGTCATAGACAACCTTATACTAAGTTAAAGATAGAGGCTATCAACGGCTAATCGATGGTTACCGCTGAATTTCTATCCCAAAATGGGAAGTTGGTAGGTTTTAAAGTTTCCGGTCATGCGGACTTTGCAGACTACGGTAACGACATAGTGTGTGCTAGTGTATCGTCTGCGGTGCAGTTAGTGTGCAATACAATAACCGAATGTTTCAAAACCCCCGCTGAAGTCTCAGTAGATGAGAATCAAGGGATAAGTTTAAAACTTGTCGAACGTCCCAATTCTAATGATGTTTCCTCTACCCTATTGTTGGAGGGATTCAAACTTCACTTAGAAACTTTAGTTCAGGATTTTCCGAAAAACATAAAAATCAAAATTACGGAGGTGTAATTTACTATGATTAGAATTAGTATGCAATTCTTTGCACACAAAAAGGGTGTAGGTTCTACTAAGAATGGTCGTGACTCCGAGTCTAAGAGATTAGGCGTTAAGAGAGCTGACGGTCAAGTAGTAAAGGCTGGTAACATTCTAGTTCGCCAAAGAGGTACTCATATTCACCCAGGTCAAAACGTTGGCATCGGTTCAGATGATACTCTATTCGCTAAGGCTAACGGCACTGTAAAGTTCGAGACTTACGGTGGCGGTAAGAAGAGAGTTTCCATATACCCAGCTAGCTAATTAGAGAGTTATGGTGTAATTTCATATAGGATAAATCCTAAGCCTTAACTGTGCTTAGGATTTT
>CAZWRW010000352.1:0-1748 GCA_964636465.1 uncultured Ruminococcus sp.
TGATACCTATCGCTAAGGCACTTGATGATATTATCGCTATGGCTGAATCCCCTTTGATTTTACTATTTTGACTAATCTTCAATAGGAAGAACGCCGAAACTATCACCACTGGAATTGAAACTTTCAACGGTGCGACGTTCATCGCCATGGCTATGGATAAAGCTCCAAAGCCTACGTGTGACAGTCCATCACCTATCATTGAATACCGCTTGAGTACCAGTGTAACTCCCAACAGCGATGCACACAACGATACCAATGGACCAACTATCAAGGCTTGTCGCATAAATGGGTATGATATCAACGTTTTGAGTATTCCCAACAGTGAAGAAGTATCCTCTATGGTTGAAGTAGTATTCGTGTCAGTATCCACGGTTGGAGTATCCAGTGCTATGCGGAGGTTTTCCACGTTCTGCTCCATAAGTGATAGGTACGTAGCACCACTTTCAAACTCTTCTTTTGAAACGTTATGACACGAATGAAACAGTAACGGTGTAGCACCCGTCTCATTAGCGATGGTTTCCGCAACTGTAGGATTTGTGAGTTCTTCATAAAATATCACTGGGATGTGTTGCTGTTTCATCTGTGAAATGATATTCGCTACCGCCTTAGCTGAGGGTTCTGTCTCATCTGAGCAACTATCATATGCGGAAGTGTATTCTAAGCCGTAATCCCTAGCGAGATAGTATAGAGCAAACTTTCCCCCAAAAAATATCTTGTTGGTGTTACCGTTATCTACTACGCTTTGAAACTCATCATCTAGATTTTGAAGTTTTAACTTATACTCCTGTGCATTGGATTGGTAGTAGTCAGCGTTTTGAGAATCCAGTTCACACAGTGCATTCGTGATGTTATCTACTATGACCATGGCGTTTCGTGGACTAGTCCAAATGTGGGGGTCATAGTCGTGATGGTGTCCGTCATCTGCGGAATGTTCTTCTTCGTCTTCGTCGTCATCTTCGACCTTATCCAAGGTTATCCCTTGGGATACGTCTACGACCATGGTATCGTTAAGGTTGCCCACTATGTTAGATACCCATCCCTCCATATAGTCACCGGTGTATATGAACATATCGGATTGGTCTATGGCTATTACGTCACTAGGTGATGGCTCATAGTTGTGACTCTCCGAACCTAACGGAAGTATCATAGTAACGTCAGCCTTGTCACCAGCGATGGCTTTTGCAAAGTCATACTGTGGGAACAACGTAGTCGTGATGGTCAACTTGCCATCTGCGTGTGCTGTGATGGTCGCTAAGTTCAACATCATGAGCATGGAGACTATCAAGCATAGTACAACTTTGTGAAGTTTTACCTTGATTTTCATGATATCACCTCTTGACACTTTTTACAGTAACCGTATATTATCGTTTGAGATAGGTCTATCTTAAAGCCGTGGCTGTCCTGTATGTGTGTAGATATGCCATCCAAACTGTTGCACTTTACGTGTAAGAGTTCTCCACAGTTTAGGCATTTGAAGTGGTAATGATAGTGGCACTGCTCTTGAATGATTTGATAACATGAACCTTTGCCATCAGGAGCGATAAACTTTCGCACCATGTTTTCTGCACAGAGCCTATCAAGATACCTATATATCGTGGACTTCCCTACAGGATTGCCCTCACTCTTTAGATGTTCGGCAAGTTCTTCGGCGTTGGTATGCACATTTGAATGGCTTTGCAAGTACCTCAAGATGGTATCACGCTGTTTGGTTTTGTAACTCTTATTCTCTCTATCTTTATCCATTTTGA
>CAZWRW010000353.1:0-1746 GCA_964636465.1 uncultured Ruminococcus sp.
AAAATTAATCAAGCTCCGCTTGATTCTAAGGAACGGTCACAGCCCGTTCCCTACACAGGATTTTCAAACCTCACAGATATATGATTTCGCCACCACAGCGTTCCGAAGTGCGACAACATGGAATTATATCGGAATCACGTTAAAAACTATAGGTCAAATACTCAACCTTTATAGAAATCTCATTTTCAGATACAAATGAGCCATTCATATCAACGGTGTACTTTATGTGAAGTTTACCGCCGTTTTTATCGAGGTCGTTGTCTATCTGCGAAGCCATGATACCTAAACATATACTTCCCATAGGAGTCTTGTATTGACTATAGAACTTCTTATCACACTGCATGATTAAATCCGAACCGTTAGTTTCGCCACGCCTTAGTATGGTCACGAAGTTGTCATCTCTGATATTAATCTTAGTTTCACAGTTTTCAAAGCCAGTTGCCTCGGTATCTTGATAGATTATCTGTTTAAGAGAGCCTTTAGTTCTGTAGATACCTTTAGTCAAGATTTCCATAGTATCTTCTTCACCGTCGGTTATGTAGTTAGTAACGATGGAAATCATAACGTTCTCTTCTCTAGGATTTACCTTTTCAGCAGTATTGACAACGTTGTCCTCTTTATCAAACATTTTGTATATATTCATAAAAAAAACCCCAAAAATTAAAGTTATACTCGATATAACACCAACTCAATAAATTGAATATATCGAATTGGAGTTAAAACTACTTTACTACTTCACGTTGACGTGATGAACGTCACCTTTAAATACTTTTCCATGAACTTCATGACCCAAAAAGTTTCTAGCATTTTCCTCAAAGAGTTCTATGCTATCACTGACGTAGTATTCATTTTCGCCCTTTTGGGAGCGGTCTGTGAGTAGACCATTCTTAGTTAGATACTCTTTAGCATATCTACCAGCCTCTGCACCTGGAGATATTAAAGCTACGTCATCACCCATAATGTCAGCGATTATGTCTCTAATGATTGGATAGTGTGTACAACCCATGATTAGAGTATCAACTCCGAAATCTTTCATCGGTTGGAGGTACTCTTCAGCGACTAGCCTAGTGACTTTGTTATCGAAGTCAGTATAGCCATTTTCTACTAGGTGTACAAACAGTGGGCAAGAGTTTCCGAAGACTTCCATAGTATTGTCTAAGGATTTTATCGTAGTTATGTAACTTTGACTTCTAATGGTTGCCGGTGTACCTATGACACCTATCCTATGATTTTTGGTAGTCTTACAGGCAGTTTCACACGCAGGAACTACCACACCTGTAAACTCCAAATCCAAACCCTCGATAGGGTTACTAAGTACCACAGAACTTACCGTTCCACACGCTGCGATAATCATCTTAATCTTATGAGTCTTTAAAAAGTTCACATCTTGACGTGCATATTTAAGTATAGTTTCCTTGCTCCTTGAACCGTATGGGATACGAGCAGTATCACCAAAGTAGATGATGTTCTCATTAGGCAGTATTAAGTTCAACTCTTTAACGGTAGTCAAACCGCCCATACCAGAGTCGAACACTCCAATAGCATAGTTATTCATTCAGTAAAATCTCCCTTTTGAAAAACATAATATTAACGTAAGTTCGACATATCTGTGAGATTTGAAAATCCCATGTAGGGAACGGGCTGTGACCGTTCCTAAATTTGACGAAGTCAAATCGATGTTTGTATATTTTGAAATCAATCACACTGCGTGTGATTCTAAGGAACGGTCACAGCCCGTTCCCTACA
>CAZWRW010000354.1:0-1743 GCA_964636465.1 uncultured Ruminococcus sp.
TATTTATAGATAATAGATTAACGGAACGTCGTTTGGCGTTCCGTTTTTTAATTTGGATTATATCGAATTGATTTGATTTTACGATACGTTTACCGCAGATTTCACCTCAGGGAAGTCCTCTATGCACTGATGGTTTACACAGTAGAACTTATCATATAGCAGTATAAACTTATCGTCTATGGTGCGATTGCTATGGAAGTGTCCAAAGAACCACTTTTCAAACGTGATGGTATCCTTTAGTTTTTGAAGATATTCATTAAAAAGGAACTCATCAGGATTAATTTCTCGAATCTGTTGAACTATGTCGGTAGGTGCAGTATGTGTGATTATGTAATCGACTTCGTTGTCATGTAGTGCTAAGTTTTCGAGACCGGTTTGTTTTTCAAGCTCGTTAGGTAGCTCCTGTTTCCACCAACTACGATGTGGCACTCTAAAAGCCTTATCGTTGGAGTTTCCACCGCCCATAGTGAAAAACGTATACCCCTCAATGTTGAACACTTGACCTCGCATTAGATGGATTATAGTATCTCTTATGAAATGAACCTTTCCACCATGCCACTTTGAGACGGGCATTTTGTCAAGCATATCGAAGTTTTCATGGTTGCCATCTACGAATAGTATTGTGAAACTTTTACTACTTAAATCGTTCAAAATCTGTTCACGTTCTTTAGTTCTGTCCCAAACGCCCCCGAAGTCTCCACAGATGATAAGATAATCATTTTTAGTTAAAGCGTTCTGTACAGGGAAGTATTTTAACTCCAACTTAGCCATATCTATAGGGATATGTGTGTCACCAGTAATATATATCATTAAAAAAAGCACCTCACTTGTAAAGCATATACTAGTATTATACCACAAAAGGAGACCATTTGTAAACCTCTAATGAGATTATATGAATCGTTGTACCTATTTTGTCGCCCACTTGATTAAGATTCCATAGTGTAAACCTATTCAAGTGGCACAACTTCGTCAAAAAGTGCCGAAAACTTCGGTGGGATAAACTTGTTCATATGATACTTACCAAAGAACCAATGTTCAAACTTACTAGTTTCCTTAATCTGTTCAAATAGGGTGTCACATTCCAAACGGTGAGAGAGTTCAACGCTCATGCACTTTTTTATTGAAAACGGTGGCTCATGTGTGATGATGTAATCAAACTTATGTTCAGCGAGTTCAACGTTCTTGATACCCTCTTCGACATCTGCGGGGGTAGGCTCTTCTTGCGGATACCAACTCTTTGATTGCTTACGAATCTCTACGTCTTCGCTATGACCTCCGCCAAATGTGAAAATCTTTAAACCATCTATAGTGTAGACTTGTCCACGCATTAGGTGAAAAACTCCCTTTGCTATGACGTGAACCTTACCACCGTTCCAAGTATCGACAGGTTTGGAGTTCAACAGGTCGAAATTTTCATGACAACCATCCACAAAAGCGACGTTATACCTCAAACTTGCAAGTTTCTTGATTGCGTTCCTTTCTTGACGGCTGTCATCCCAAAGGAATCCGAAGTCGCCACATATCAACAGAGTGTCACCTTTTTTCAAGCGTTTTAGATTCTTTTCCTTGAACCTCTCGACATTTCCGTGTGTGTCTCCAGTGACGTATACCATAAAAAAATCCCCCTTTACTGAGTTTTGATACATTAAAGTATACCACAAAAGTATGGAAAAGTCAATCATATACCGCAATTAACGCTACGGTTTGAAAATCTCATGTAGGGAACGGGCTGTGACCGTTCCT
>CAZWRW010000355.1:0-1734 GCA_964636465.1 uncultured Ruminococcus sp.
TCTATTTTTCTTCTTTCCCATTGAGGTTTACACCTCCACACACTCATCTTTGATTACTCCAGCTAATAGTTGAATACCTTTAGCAGTCAACTTGCCCTCTATTAGTTCAAAATCGGTATCAGCTAGGGAAGTAGGCTGTTTGCTTTCTGTGTGTCTCAAATGGAGGTATCCAGCCTCATAAAGATAGTTGATACTGTTTTCAATGTCGGTTCTTTCAACGTGGTTTAATGCATAGCTGATGTTCTTCAGTTTGTTATACTTAGTCTTCAAGATGTTCACTGTTCTAAGCACAGAGCCATTGTTTTCGACGAAGTTCCCAGCAGATATGCGTTTATTTAACGTTTCCTTATCCATTTCTTTCACCCTTTATCTCTAATAAAATATCCATGATTCTATCTAACTTGCGTCTGTTTTCTGTCTGTTCTCGAAAGAAGTCTTCCTTGGTGATGTAATCTTCCTTAATTCTAACGATGTCGCTTTTACAATGGTCTAGTTCATCAATGGTGCGTTTCAGGAAGAATGAGATTACACCTAATCCGCCAGTCAGTACGAGTTCGATAATATAGTTTAGTTCCACAGTTTCACCACCAAATAAAAAAAGTTATACTGATTTATATCAGTATAACTCTAAAGATGGTCGTTTTCAAACACAGAAGTGCGACGGATTTTAGCCAAACTATTGATTGGATAGTATATGTCTAATTCGGCTCTCCGATAGGTTAAATAACATTGAAAGGTAGGCAATGTTATTTCCGTTGTATAGGAATTTAATTCTTTGATTTCTAGCGTTTTTGGTTAAGGTATCAGCCTTTTGCACATAGATATGACTCCCTCCAAACTGTTCAACCAGTTTTCTATAACTCTCCATCCCGATACATTCAGCAATCTCACGTTGCTCGTCTGGGAGTTCGTCACGGGTAATTTGATTTAGATTTATCAACAGAACCAGTCCTTTCAATCTTATTTTTTTCGCTTTTGATGTACAGTTTCAACGCATTTATGAGTTTCTGTCCTTGCTCTTTAGTAAGTCCCTTTAGTGGCTTATTGGATGACACTTCAACTTTGAGAACCTTTTTCACCACTCCAGCAAGACGTTGATTGACTTTGTATCCTGATGGAGTAAGCTTGGCAAGTTCGGATATTAATGCATAGACACAATTTATCTGCCTATTAGTAATCATACCATTTTTTGTGCCATTCGTCAAGTTTTCAAGATATTCTAAAGTTTTTTTGTACTCTTTTTCTGAAAGTTCCTTTACAGATTCCTTTTTGAACATGTTGTAGATGGTAATATGTAGTCCGTCATTGTGGTCATTACCTACAAATCCAATCTTGGATGCGGTTGCATAGAGTCTTCTTATTTCAGCTTTGCTTATCATATTCATAAAAATTTCCTTTCCATAGATACGGCAAAATCCCAACTGTGAAAATCACAGTCGGGATAAGCACTATTTGAGTTGCAGTTTGAAGAACATCTCTTTCAAACTCGCTTCGTAATATTGACGTGTTAGGTTAAACTCTCGTTCTTTTTCGTTGTAATCTTTTCTAATGCTACGATATTCAGCGTAGGCTTTGCACCAAATGTGGCACTTCTCTGTTCTCTGGTCACATTCATAACAAGGTGCTTGTAATGGACTAATCATCGACACAAACCTTAATAGTATAGCTAACACCAACAGTATTTTGAACTAACGTAGATAGGTCGTTAATGGTCATATCGTTTAGCTTTAGAAG
>CAZWRW010000356.1:0-1722 GCA_964636465.1 uncultured Ruminococcus sp.
ACGGAACGACGCCCACGTCGTTCCGCAAATTTGCCGTAGGCAAATCATGTTGGTATGTTTGTTTTAATGAAAATTCAATCAAGCTCCGCTTGATTCTAAGGAACGGTCACAGCCCGTTCCCTACATGAGATATCCCACTTTGACAATAAATCTCAAAAAAAGTTAAAAAATTTTAATATTTGCTCTTGATTTCTAGTAAGTTTTGTGTTAAAATATGGAAGTAAGAAATTTTTAGTATATCAAACATAAAACTTTGGAGGTATCTTTATGGTAAATAAGTTAAAAGTTCTAATCGGTGACAATACTGCTGAATATGGAATCATGTGTGCAAGTTCGCTAAGGAAGAGGGGGTTATATGTCATCACACGCCAAAAGGATGGCAAGGTATTGTTGGAGGCTATCAAAAATGAGCGTCCAGATGTAGTAATCGTGGACATGGTACTCCCACAGTATGATGCGGTCGAACTCATGAAAAAGGTGTCATCCAGTGGCATTAAGAGACCGACTTTTATAATCACATCCGCCTACGATAACCCATTCTTTGAAAGACAAGCTATGGAAAATGGAGCATCATACTATATGATTAAGCCTCTCAATGTGGAGATTCTCGGGGATAGGATACAGTCTATGTTCGACCAAACTGCCCACATGGGAAATATCAAAAAGGAGACCAACGGCACGACTACTCGTAATGACCAAGCCATCCCAATCAACGATTTAGAAGTCGTAGTTACGGATATAATCCATCAGTTAGGAGTACCTGCACACGTCAAGGGTTACCACTATCTAAGGGAGGCTATAGTATCATCTATCAGTGATAAGACACTTCTAGAGAGTGTAACCAAAAAGCTTTACCCATACGTAGCCACAAAGTTTGAGACTACACCATCAAGGGTTGAGAGAGCTATCAGACACGCTATAGAAATCGCTTGGGATAGGGGCAACTTGGATACCATCAACGCATTTTTCGGATATACCGTGAACACCTGCAAGGGCAAACCTACCAACAGTGAGTTCATAGCCTTAGTAACCGACAAACTTAGACTTAAATATAAATCAGTCATCAAGGCGTAATTTGCGAAACGTTGAATTAAGCAAAGTTTGACTTTTGAAACCCTACATGATATAATATATAATATATTAACCTATAGAAAGGATTAGTTCATTATGAGCATTAAAAAAGTAGACATAGACAGCTTGAAGTTCAACCCATTTACAGCCATCGGGAAAGAGTGGTTTCTAGTTACCGCAGGTGGCTTGGATTCCTTTAACACTATGACGGCATCATGGGGTGGCGTAGGCGTGATGTGGGGCAAAAACGTCGTAACGACGGTAATCAGGAGCAACCGCAACACGTTTGAGTATATCAACGATAATGACATATTCACCATAAGTTTCTTCCCAGAGGAACACAAAGACATCTTGAGTTATTGTGGTTCACATTCAGGTAGGGACGTTGACAAGGTCGCAGAGACTGGTTTAAAGCCTATCCAATTAGGCGATGGGGTATCCTTTGAACAGGCGAAGTTGGTCTTCGTTTGCAAGAAACTCTACGCTCAAACGTTGGATACCAAAAACTTTATCGACCAAGATTGCCTAAAGTGGTACAGTGATACCAATCCAATTCACACGGCGTACGTTGGCGAAATTTTGGAAGTCTATTCAGAATAGTTTAACTAACTTTTCGGAACGTCATGGGTGGCGTTCCGATTTTTTTTAATT
>CAZWRW010000357.1:0-1722 GCA_964636465.1 uncultured Ruminococcus sp.
AAAAAAACGGAATGATATCAACATCATTCCGTAATGTGTTTTTTCTTACGATTATGCAACCATCCAAGCCGATAGAAAATATTTTCTGCCAAGGCACAATACTTATCCACTAGAATGATAACCACGGTCTCTTTATATTTTGGGAACTTCTTCGTGATAGGAAACATATGTTTTTCTATGATATCCATTTCCAAAGGGGAAAGCTCAAAAGTTTCACTGGCGTTACGTAGGGCAGTGAGTGGATGCATTTTCAAATGCTCCTTGGATGGCTTGTTGTTAGTGCTATAGAAGTACAAATCATGTAAGAGACCAGCTCTAGCACCAGCTTTTTCGTCCAAGCCGAACCAGTGGCAGACTTTATAGTTATAATATGAAACGTTCACACTATGTTGAAATCTAGTGGTACACATATGATGCGTATAGTTTTTTAAGTCCTGAATTTCCACACTGTCTATGATATCCTCAACATAAGTATAATAAACCTCATTTTTCAAGTTTTTCCTTGAACCAACTGCTTTAACCATTTAAATTTTAATCCTCTGTAAAAGTAAGACCATCGCAAAACGATACGAATGACGTTTTGCATTTTGTTTATAATATCCAATGTAATAATTATAGTGGGTAATTATGAACATTATATTAAAAATATATGTACGCACTATTAATTATGTAAAAATCCTTAAACTTGAAAATTTCGTACAAAAAATCAGTTAAATTAATCCAAAAGAGAACTTCTTGAATATTCACGTTGACTTTTGGGAAGAATAATGTTAAAATGTACTTATGTGATACTTTTGAAAGGGTGGTTTTATCTTGCAAAACTATAAGAAAGTTTTAGCTTTAATAATTTGTATGTTAGTGTTAGGATGTGGTTTCACGGCTACATTGAATCTAAGTGCCAATGCCGAAGACGACACATCTACCAGTGATACTATAGAAGACGATTCCGAAGAACTTAACGACGATGAGGATGTTGACGAAGATGAGGACGAGGATTCCGAAGAGAGTGACGACACATCCACAAGTGATGAAGATTTGGAACTGTTAAGCTATACGGAATTTTCACAAGATTTTATAAGTAAGTTGGTAATAGTCGGGGATTCCATAGCCTCAGGATTTAGTTCATTTGGGAAGTTGCCACCATCTCAGGTGTTGGCGACGGGTTCAGTCGGTGCTAGAAACATCCATGAATTTTCAGTCACCTTGGATGACAAGTCTATGGATGTCTTGGATGCTATAAGTATCGTGCAACCGCAGTACATCTTCATGTCGATGGGTATGAACGACGTAAACATCAGCTCTAAGGAGGTTTACATTTCCGACTACAACCAAAACATAGACGATATTCAAAGTATATGTCCAAAGGCGACTATCATAGTTATGGGAATCACGCCAGTGATATATTACAGCGATTTCACCTCCAACGATACCATAGATTCCTACAACGAGGCTCTAAAGGATATGGCTAAAGAACGTCGTGACAGTGGTCAAAAGGTGTACTACATCAACGTGAGCAAGTACCTCAAAGATGAACAGAACGGTCTAAAGTCCGAGTTTTCCTCCGGTGATGGTATACACATATCCGCCGATGCTTACGACTACATCTTTACCGCTATGATGGATTCCCTCAACTTGATACAGTAATTAACACAATTTCGATGATTTAATTTTGATTTGAAAAATTGCGGAACGTCGTCCAAGGCGTTCCGCAAATTATATTAT
>CAZWRW010000358.1:0-1715 GCA_964636465.1 uncultured Ruminococcus sp.
TTAAAATAGTTTAATCCTCTTGATTGTAATTTAAGGCGTACCTAAAATCCAATACGTTTGTGTAAGGGTCGTAGTTGACTCTATCGATACCGTTACCACAGACTAAGTAATACTTTTCATTGTACAGTGGCACGAATACGTTGTCATCTAGGATGGTCTTTTCAACCTGTGAATAGAGTTCTACTTTACTTTCCACAGATAGCGATGTTTCACTGGCATTGAGCATGGTGTCAACTTCGGTGCTGTCGTAGCCGAAAAACTCGTGTGAGGTCGTGAAGTTCTCTAAGTAGGAGTATGGTGTGCCATCTTCGGAAGTTAGAGTGTAGATAGCCATTTGATAGTCTTCGCTCTGTAGTGCGGATTGAAACTCATCTTCAGGAAGTTGGTCTATCACGATAGTAACGCCAAACAGACTTTCCCAAGTGTTCAACATGGACTTTAAGTAGGAAGTATCAACCTGTCCACTGACCATGATTAATCTTATAGTCGGTAACTCTTCGATTTCCAAGTCACTTTTAAAAGTGTCATACTCTGTGATGGCTTGTGATTTGTCATATAGTCTAGTGCTGAATGTGCTATCATCAACCTGTTTACGATATGTGAGACCATCCACCTTACTCGCTGATGGCACTATACTATACGTTACATCTATATCAGAAGCAGTTTCCTTGATGGCTGTAGACCTATCTATGGAGTATTTAAAAGCGTTTCTCAAGTTTGAGTTACAGAAGTAACTATCATTAAGGTTGAACGCTAAGCCTACCGTATTAACATCGTAGGAGTTTAAAGTGTCGTCGTTATCTATAGAAGATTTGTCTACAGTATCGTTAGAGTAGTATAGGTCGGTTTCGTCCTTGTAGAAGTCGTGTTGTATATCGTTAAGGGATGTATCTTCATCTATGGTGAACTGTATAGCGTATGGAGCATAATCATCAGTTAGTGGGTTGGCTGGATTCTTCCTAAGGGTCATAAAGTTTTGATTTCCATACTTATCGTAGAACCACTGTTTTACATAGAATGCCCCATTTGAAATGGTAGAGTAATCATATAGACCGTAGGTTGAATGTGTAGATAAGAAAAACTCTTCATTGCAAGGCATAGCACAAGATTGTGTTAAGAGGTTTAAAAAGTCAGTATTAGGATAGTCTAGTATGAAAGTTAAGGTGTACTTATCACTAGCATATACGCCTATGTCGGTGTAGGAGTAGCCCTCTTCTTCATTTAAGATGTTACTAGCATTCTGTAGACACATAAAAGTTTCACCATATGGGGAACGAGTTTCAGGGTTGAAAATCCTTTGGAATGCGTAGAGAAAATCGTAAGAGGTTACATCGATAGTTTCGCCCTCGTAGGTGTACCACTTGTAATCTTTTCGTAAGCTGAATACGTACCTCAAACCATCGTTAGATACGCTGTAGCTTTCCGCCACTCCACAGATTATGTTACCTTGAGAATCTTCGGTCATAAGTCCAGTAAAAGAGTTTTTAATCACTGTGATAGAGTTGCTATCGGTAGCGATTTGGGGGTCTAAGTTTTGTGGATTTTCCAACATGGTATAGTTGAACAAGTAACCAGTACCATCTGAGAGTTCTTTTTCACAACCCACATTTACAGATAACACTCCTATACTTAACACCAAACACAAGATTTTTCTAATTATGCTAAACTTCTTATTGATAATTTTCCACCTTCTCATACTTTTATTTTAATATTAA
>CAZWRW010000359.1:0-1712 GCA_964636465.1 uncultured Ruminococcus sp.
TTTGCATAAAGTTTTCATATTCGTGTTGCACCTTAGACTTAGCCTTTTTGCACTCATCTAGGGTCATTAAGTTTTCCTTGTAAGCGTTGTATAGCTCTCTAACCTTGTAGCAGTAGGCGAAATCCATCAAGTCGAGGTTTCCTAAACTGTCGGGAGAGTTTGCTAATCTATCTAGCTCTTGGAGTTGTTTCTCAAAGTTGAAACGGTCTAGTGTATTCATGTTTTTTCATCCTTTCTTGGTTATTAAGCCCAAACGTGACTTCCTGTGCCATATACCTGACGCTGGTCTATGTAGTTCGTAAGCAATCTCCTTAGCGGACTTACCGCACCTAACTAGGAATATAAGGCGAGCATCTTCTTGGGGAGTCCATTTGCAACTTTTACGGCATTGGTGTTTTTTGTAGTCATTAGTACGCTTGTCCTTTAACCATTGTGGTTCTAGAGCAAAGGTATAAAGTTCAATCTTTGAGGCATCAAATAGTTCTTGATGGATTTCTAGCCAGTCTAGAATCTTATCCCACACTACGAAGTCTTTGTAACAGTCTACCACTTTAATTCTCCTAGAGGGGAAGTCACTGTATCTAGTATTCCATTTAGCTACCGCATGGCTATCTATGTGTAGCATCTCAGCTAATGCCCCGATGGTTATATACTTTGCGTTCCCACGGCAGAAGCCTTGTATCTTTTGTTTTTCTTGCATGGATACCACTTGTTTAGCGGTACGTCCTAGTTTTAAGCCTATTTGGTGCGGTGTATACTCGGAAGATAGTTCGTGCAATAGTTGAATTTCGTCTGCAGTCCATAACTTTCCGCCTGACATCGATTTCATCTCCTTCGAATTTTAGAATGGTGGTTCTTCATATACTACTGGTTGAGTACATTCCCAGCCGTAGGACTTAGGGGTAGTATCTCCTAGTTGGACTATTCTTTTAGACTTTTGGGAGTACTCTAACTTAATAGGGTTCTTAGGGGTGATTAGTTTACCTGTAAGTCGATTTTTTGTGATGATTAACTCGCTGTCCCAATCTAGTTTTACACCCTCTTTAGCTTTAGCCCTAGAGTATACCATCACCACATCTACACGGTTGGTAATGTCCGCAGAACCCGAGATATCGTCATTTTGGAAACCTCTAGCTTCGTTTCCCGACTCTTTTCTAGGGTGTGCTACTAGCACGATACACACATTATATTTACTCGCAATCTTCTTGAGATTTCTCACAAATTCGGATTGCTTGCGGTATAGGTCGGAATTATTTTCACACTCTAGAGCGGTCATAAGGTTATCGATACATATAAATCTCACGTTGTAGCGACATATCACGTTTATGATAGTGTTCTCTAAGTTTGGGAGTTCATCGTCTATGTAGTTGTTGTCGTAGATGTACGCTCTGTCTCCTAACCACGTATCTATGCTCTTACATACGTCTTGCGGAACGCTGTAATACGTATCTCCAGTGGCAGCGGTACGTTCGGTGAGGTGTTTGCCACCTGCTAACTGGTGAATCATCCAGTCTTTGAAGTGGTAGTCGGTGAGTTCTCCAGAATAGAAGAAGCAGTTGTATCCTTGGTTAAGAGCCTCGCAACCTAGTTGCGACATAAAGGTTGATTTCCCCTCTCCACGCTTACCTGTAAGCAAGATTACTTGCCCGAAGTAAAACCCTCCGATAGTCCTATCCACGAAGTTTATGCCTGTAGTGATGTGTTCCATGTTG
>CAZWRW010000360.1:0-1710 GCA_964636465.1 uncultured Ruminococcus sp.
TCCTGTTATAACTCCCGTTGAGAGTAAGTAGAAGTTTCAGCTAATCAATGAAATTTCGTGACGGTATTCCGCCATGCGATATCATGGAATTATATCGAATTGATGATATTTTAAGTCATTTAATCAAGGGCGGAAATTTCCGCCCTTTTTAAAAGAAAGGATATGTTTAATTATGAGTAAGAAACCTGTTGCATTAATCATCATGGACGGTTTTGGTATTACTAAAGAGGTCAAGGGCAACGCTATAAAGTCCGCAAAGACCCCTTACCTTGACAAGTACATGAGCGAATGTGCTAACACTACTATCGGAGCTAGTGGCATGGATGTAGGTCTTCCAGATGGTCAAATGGGTAACTCTGAGGTTGGACACACTAACATCGGTGCTGGTAGAATAGTATATCAAGAACTAACTAGAATTACAAAGGCTATCCAAGAGGGTACAGTCAATGAAAACGAGGCTATCTGTAAGGCTATGGATAACTGTCTAGCTAAGGGTTCAGCTCTACACCTAATGGGATTGCTATCTAGTGGTGGTGTTCACAGCCACAATACACACCTATATGGTCTACTTCAAATGGCTAAGGATAAGGGTCTAAAGAACGTCTATGTACACTGTTTCATGGATGGTCGTGACGTGCCACCTTCAAGCGGTAAGGATTTCATCAAGGAACTTTGCGACAAGATGAAAGAAATCGGTGTAGGTAAGGTTGCAACTATCAGCGGACGTTACTACGCTATGGACAGAGACAACAACTGGGACAGAGTTCAAAAAACTTACGATGCTATGGTAAACGCTGTAGGTGAGTATATCGAATGCCCTGTTGAGGCTATGCAAAAATCCTATGACAACGGCGTAACTGATGAGTTTGTAATCCCATGCGTATGTGCTAAGGATGCTACAGTTAAATCCGAAGATAGCATAATCTTCTTCAACTTCCGCCCTGACAGAGCTAGAGAGATTACTAGAACTTTTGTTGATGACAACTTCAAAGGTTTTGAAAGAGAATTCTTAGGTGTGAACTTCGTATGCTTCACTCAATATGACGCTACTATGCCTAACGTTGATGTAGCTTTCAAGCCACAATCTTTGACTAACACTTTTGGTGAATACATCGCTGAAAAGGGTCTAACACAGTTAAGAATCGCTGAAACTGAAAAGTATGCACACGTAACATTCTTCTTTAACGGTGGTGTTGAAAAGCAATATACTAATGAGGATAGAATCTTAGTAAACTCTCCAAAGGAAGTCGCTACCTATGACTTAAAGCCATCAATGTCCGCTTACGAGGTTGCTACTAAGGCAGTAAACGCTATGCTTTCCGATAAGTACGACGTTATGATTCTAAACTTCGCTAACTGCGATATGGTAGGTCATACTGGTGTATTCGATGCCGCTGTACAAGCCGTTGAGGCTGTCGATACTTGCGTAGGTGCTGTAGTAGATACTATCACTAGCAAGGGTGGTGTAGCGTTCATCACAGCCGACCACGGCAACGCTGACAAGATGCTCGAAGAGGATGGCGTATCACCATTTACTGCACATACTACTAATGTAGTACCTTTCATAGTAGTTGGCAAGGAGTGCAAGGTTCGTGAAGGTGGCGTTCTAGCTGATATCGCTCCAACTATGTTGAAGGTTCTAGGCTTAGAACAACCTGCTGAAATGACTGGTACTTCTATCATCGTTGACTAGTTTTAGATTTACAATGT
>CAZWRW010000361.1:0-1699 GCA_964636465.1 uncultured Ruminococcus sp.
CTGCATAGCCTTGATTAGTATAGCACATTCTAGACGTTTCTTTTCCATCTCACAAGAGAGCTTGTGTGACTTTAAGATATCGCCCATGTATTGATAGTTATTAGCGTTACAACCACCACTACAATAGAACTTAGCCCAACAATCCTTGCAATCCGGCTTGTTGTAGACGTGTGCCTGTGCAAACTGATTTTTCATATCAAGGTTGAAAGTACCATCATCAAGGTTGCCCATCTTGTACTCTTCGATGCCTACAAACTGGTGGCAAGGATAGATATCTCCATCAGGAGTGATAGCCACGTACTCATTACCGCAACCGCAACCCCTTAGACGTTTGATTACACAAGGTCCTTGGTCTAGGTCTATCATAAAGTGGAAGAAGTTGAACTTTTTGCCTTGTTTTCTGCTTTCGACTAGTTTAGCGGTCAACTTTTCGTATTCTGTGAAGATGTCGGCTAAATCGCCCATAGTTAGGGCGTACTTTTCGTTAGGGTCAGCGACTACTGGCTCTACGGAGATTTGGTCGAAACCTGCCTCATATAGAGCGAACACATCGTTAGAGAAGTCAAGGTTGTACTTGGTGAACGTTCCACGAACGTAGTACTCTTTATCACCACGAGCTTCAACTAACTTTTTGTAGTTAGGGATTATCTTGTCGTAACAACCTGAGCCATCTACACGCTTACGAACCTTATCGTTGACTTCTTTTCTACCATCGATAGATAACACTACGTTGCTCATCTCTTGATTTATAAAAGCTATGTTATCATCGTTTAGAAGTGTTCCGTTAGTGGTGATGGTAAATCTAAAATGTTTGTTGTACTCTTTCTCCTTGGAACGTGCGTACTCGACAATCTTCTTGACGGTCTCAAAGTTCATGAGAGGTTCACCACCGAAGAAGTCAAGCTCTAAATTTTCCCTACCTTGAGACTTTTCTAATAAGAAGTCTATAGCTTTCTTACCAGTTTCAAAAGTCATCAACTTTCTGCCCTCGCCGAAGTCACCTGTGGATGCGAAACAGTATTCACATCTTAGGTTGCAGTCGTGTGCGATATTCAAGCACATAGCCTTGATAGGTGAAGGTACTGAAAACTTTGCATACTTTTCGTAGTCGTCTTCTGAGAATAGAATCTTATCCAAATATAGTTGATAGATTTCACTATAACAGGAAACTATCTCATCAGTATCGTAAACTCTGGAGAGTATCTCGATAACCTTTTCAGGACATACTTCACTGAGTGGGGTTTCTATGTTGTCTAGGATGTCATAAGTTAAGTCATCCACTACATGGACACCACCGCTGTTTACGTCTATTACGACGTTAAATCCATTAAGTTTGTACTTATGTATCATATGAAAAAAACTCCTTAAAATTTCATAATAAAAAAACACGGCAAAAAAGGACAAAAGGCTGTCCTTAGATGCCGTAAGCGTCTAAAGTCGAATAGCGACTATCTTTCGCACTTTTGGTTAGCTACTGTACAAGAAGTCTTACAAGCAGATTGACATGATGCTTGACACTTACCACAACCGCCAGTCTTAGCAGTTTCCTTTAGGTTAGCCTTGTTAATAGTTTGGATATGCTTCATTAAAAATCACCTCACACGACAAAGAATAAAGTTTGCATAGTCTAATTATATCATAATGTCGCATAGATTTCAAGTGATTTTTAAATTAAATTTTCTGTGTGATGTAAATTTAT
>CAZWRW010000362.1:0-1696 GCA_964636465.1 uncultured Ruminococcus sp.
GAAAATCCCCCAAGTTCAGTTGGGGGATTTGTATACTATTTAGGATGTATCTAGTTTGGCTTGACGTTGAACGCCTTTATGCCTGGATATACTGCACTATCGCCGAGTTCTTCTTCAATACGGAGAAGTTGGTTATACTTTGCGACCCTCTCGCTACGGCTTGGAGCACCCGTCTTGATTTGGCAAGTGTTTAGAGCAACGGCAAGGTCAGCGATGGTGGTATCTTCAGTTTCGCCTGAACGGTGTGAAGCTATCGCAGTATAACCGGCCTTGTGAGCCAACTTTATAGCCTCAAGGGTTTCGGATACTGAACCAATCTGGTTAAGCTTAATTAGGATAGAGTTTCCGCAACCCAACTCGATTCCCTTGTTTAGACGTTCCGTATTTGTTACGAAAAGGTCATCACCGACGAGTTGAACTTTACCGCCAAGCTCTTGAGTGAGTTTCTGCCAACCGTTCCAATCTTCTTCGTCCAAAGCGTCTTCAATAGAGATTATTGGGTACTTTTCAACGAGGTTATTCCAGTGTTGAATAAGTTCCTCAGAAGTATATTCTGTGCCGTTCTTAGGGAGTTTGTAGTATCCTATGCCTTTGCTTGGATGTTTCCATTCACTAGTAGCGGCATCCATAGCAATCATGAAATCCTTGCGAGGTTCGTAACCGGCATTCTTTACAGCCTCAAGAATATACTGGATAGCCTCCTCATCACTTGCAAGGTTTGGAGCAAAACCGCCCTCATCACCCACGGAAGTTGCAAGACCTTTAGATTTCAACAGACTAGCCAATGCATGGAAAACCTCTGCACACTGACGGAGTGCCTCCTTGAATGATGTCGCACCTACTGGCATAATCATAAATTCTTGAACGTCTACATTGTTAGCTGCGTGAGCTCCACCGTTTAAGATGTTCATCATAGGGACAGGCAATCTGTTGCCCGAAATACCTCCGAAAAACTTATATAGTGGGATTCCTTGAGCTTTTGATGCCGCTCTAGCACAGGCGATAGACACTGCTAGTATTGCGTTTGCTCCCAATTTGGACTTGTCCTTAGTACCATCTGCGACTATCATGGCGTGGTCTACAGCGTAGATATCGGAGGAATCCATGCCCACGATAGCGTTAGCTATTACCGTGTTGATGTTCTCAACAGCCTTTTGGACACCCTTTCCGCAGTATCTAGCCTTGTCGCCGTCACGAAGTTCAAGAGCCTCAAACTCTCCAGTAGATGCCCCACTTGGAGCAGTGCCTAATGCTACAGTTCCATCAACGAGGGTAACCTCAGCCTCAACAGTTGGATTTCCTCTGGAGTCCAAAATCTCCCTACCGATGACTTTTTCAATCTTTAGATAGTTCATATTAAATCAACCTTTCTCCGCAGTTGTGCGGTTTGAATGTGTAGTTAAAATAGATTATGTTTGCTAAATAGTGCAGACACGCTCCCCGAGATGAAGCGGTCATCGGGGATAATAAGGAGTCTGCATTAATTATTCTCATGATGGTAAGCATACGCTAACCGTACGTTGCAATCTAGTTAGCATATGCTTACCGTATTATATTATAACATCTTAGTTTGGGTTTGTCAAGAGTAATTCTCATATTATAACTAATTTTTTTTATCAAACAAAAAATGGCGAAACATAGACTTGTCATATAACTTTTTTTGTGATATAATATTTCTAAAGAAAGGTTTTTATTA
>CAZWRW010000363.1:0-1695 GCA_964636465.1 uncultured Ruminococcus sp.
CCATACATACAAAGAAGTTAGTTCTCAAGGCGGAAAACGTGACCGTTGAAAACTTGAATTTCACCTCGACAATAGAAAAAGATGACCGAACAAAACGTTCGGTCATGGATGGCATAACGTCCAGTTATCCCACCTCAGTACATACCAAAAACTATAGAAAAGGTGAATATAACATGAATAATGACTTATCGCAAATCAAGGAGCTATTAATTCCTTATGCAGACTACCTAGGAGCAAAGCGTGACCGCAAAGCAGGTGCAGATATGTACACTTGTCCGCTTTGCCACTCAGGAGAACACGGCACAGGCTCAACTGGTGCGTTACACATCGGACGCAATAAGAACGGTACACTATCATACTATTGCCATAGTTGTGGTAGTCACGGCAACATAATAGATATGTATTGCCAATATCACGGCATAAGCAACACTAGAGACAACTTCTCTAGCGTGATTAAGGGTTTAAAGTCAGATTTAAGCATTCCTAACGACGATTACGAGGGCTTTAAAGACTCTTACCAGTACCACAGCCCATTAGAACAAAGTGACCTTAATCCAACTACCAATGTGGAACAGAAAGACCGCACCAAGTTCTTTAATAAAGCATTGATGGGTCAACCCCAAGCCATCGAGTACCTAAGAGAAGTGCGTGGAATTACACACGCTGAGAGTATCGCAAGGTATTTTCAAATTGGCTATACTGACAACTTCGCTTACGAATGGGAAGACGGTCAGCCATCAAAGACTACACCAGCTGTAATCATTCCAACGAGTGACTATAGCTTTGCGTGGAGAAGTACTACTGAAAACATCAAAAAGAAGAGCGGTGCAGTAGTTCCACTAAACTATGGATGTCTTTCAAGCCAAGCCAAGTGGGTATTTTTAGTTGAGGGTGAGTTCGATTTATTTAGTATCCTAGACATAACCGACGATTTACCCAACTGTGAATTTTCAGCCATCAGCGTGAACTCTGCAGGAAATCTTCCAAGGTTTATAGACACCTACATAGCTAACGCTATACAAGAAGACAAGGGGCTAATAATCGCATTAGATAGCGACCAATTCACCAATCCGAACGTTAAGCAATTTGTGGACAAGGGTCTACAGACCGCCATGGTACACAGAATCCCTTGTGTATTGGCGGACGTTCAAAATCTATACCTAGGCACTAAGGATGCTAACGATGCTCTAAAACATGACCGTCAAGCGTTTACTAATGCATTATTAAGTGAAGTTGAAAAGGCTAAAACTCTGGATATTGCAAAGTATTTGGAGGATTGCAAAGCTGTAGATATTTCCCAAAATGATAGAGTAAAAACCTACTCTTTCGACTACATGGGACAGATAAATCGTGCTTTCGACCTTTCCCATGAGCATTTGAGATACTGCCATCAAAATAAAACTTGGTACTGTTTCGATGGCGTGAAACTTCAACAAGACCAAACACAAAAGTTCATAGATGTGTTACATCATGACATCAATAAGCAATGGTCAAAAGAACTATCCTACTACAAATCTAGACATAACGCTGACCTAACTAAGAGTGCTAAAAAAGAATATAAAACCTCCATTAGTAAAGTGGGACTACTCAACGCAGTGGAGGGCATTAGAAAACGTGACCCCATCGCAATTACCATGCTTGAGTTAGACAAGCCTAACTTACTAAACTGCGAAAATATCACGCTTAACTTAAAGA
>CAZWRW010000364.1:0-1669 GCA_964636465.1 uncultured Ruminococcus sp.
CTGTGTGCCTGTCAGCTAGTAGGCGATACACCTTGTAAGCTCTTGAAATGTTACCCACTATGTTACTAACGTAGTAAGATACCACTATCCCATAAAAGTGGAACATTGGGACACATATCAGTAGGGTAGATATCCTTATGACGTATTCGGCTACGTAGTTTATGGACGAAAAACTATGTTCACCTAAGCCTTTTAGTAGGCTCTCAAGGATGATTTCAGCATATATGAACGGCACTACAAATGCTAACATCTTGACCACTTTGCCACAAAAAGCTGTACTACCTACTAGGATGGCTATGTCATCCCCGAAGATGTACAACAACGTCGATACTACTACAGACAATCCTAAAGTCTTTTTGATGGTTCGTTTTGCGATACTCTTAACCCTTGTCATATCGTTGGCTGAATGTGAACGTGCTACTTCTGTGACGATTATTGAAGATAGACTACACAGTATCGCAGAGGGGAAGAACAGTATCTGTAATACGATAGCCTCAAACATACCGTATAGTCCGAAAGACTCTTCTGTGGAACTTCCACACTGTTTGAGTGTTAAAGGTAGTAGAGCATCATTGCAAGTGCTGAGTATCAATGGAATACTGCTGTTTATAGCTATCGGGATGGAGTTTCTAACGTAGGTTTTGAAACTCACTGTAGTATGATTAGAGTTTTCACGTAAGTTTAAGACTAGACACACCATCAAATACGCTACCGAAATAGTTTCACTTGCCAACACACTTATTGATAACACCATCATGATGTTTAACTTCGTGAAGACGATTAGTAAAACCATAATTAAGTTCCTACAGATAAACTCTAAACATCCTGAAATCAATGGCATAGTGACTTTTCTATGTGCATGGAAGTATCCTTTGATACACGAACACATAGAGGTGACTATCAAACTGACGGCTAGTATTTTGATACCTGTATCATACTGTGTACTATGTAGAAACCTCTCGCTAAGGTGACTGGATAGTATCACTATACACGTAGCACTACACATTGAAAGTATACTACTCCATACCAATGAATAACCTAGTATCACGTTAGGATTTCCACCAGCTTTGCCACGCTCTTCTGATATGAATCGGTTAGCACACAAGAATGAATTTCCGTTTGAGATTACTACGAACGTACTATAGAACGACATCACCAGTGAGAAGATACCTAAAAGTTCTTCTCCGAGGGTTTTAGTTAAGAACACATTTATGAGTAAGGTTGCTCCTTGTAATGTCACATCCACAATGGTCATGAGCAGGGTATCTTTTAAGATTGTGTGTTTCAAATAGATTATCACTCCTTACTTTAAACCAATTTGATAATTTAATTGGGGTTAAATTAACATTACGTAACAGTATATGAAAATCATGCCATGATTTATTATGTTTTTTTAGAAATACGATTGATTTTTGATATATTTGTGATATAATATAATTGTTATGTTACAACATATTTTAGAGTTTAATTTAAGAGGAGCAAACCTTAAGTAACTAAAAATATTGACGAATGTGTTTAAATGTATTGAAATGTACTCAAAGAGGTGATTTTGTGCTAAAAAGTTATAAAACAGAGATTAATCCAACTTTAAAGCAAAGAGTCTTAATCCACAAAACTATTGGAGTATGTAGGTACATTTACAACTTTTACTTAGCTAAAAATAGAGAAG
>CAZWRW010000365.1:0-1668 GCA_964636465.1 uncultured Ruminococcus sp.
CATTGTACGGAACGCCGCCCACGGCGTTCCGCAGAATCACACGCAGTGTGATTGAATATATTAAATTGGCGTTAATCAATATTTAATTTTCAGCTGTATTATCGAATTGGCGTAAACTTACCTTTAAATTTCCGATACTCCTACGTTTTAGAGCATCCAAATATACGATATCCTTGGTATTGGTAGTCACATAGAGTTCCGCACCGTGAGACTTGCCCAAAAATTCAAACCAAAACTTAGATAACATACCCTCAAAGGTATCACAAGTGATATCATTGTAGGTGCTAGTCAAGCGGATAGTTTGCCTGTTATCCTCTATGGAAGTGTTCAGTTCAGAAAAGCCACTTAAATCTATGAGGTAGCTTAAAAAGTCCACTGCTTGAATATCATCTTCAGTAAGTTGTGCGATGTACTCTCTAATATCGTATATAGGTGAAGTTTCTAATAGGTTTACCATCACGGCGAAATACTTGCGATAGTTTTTAAACTTCCTATCCTGATACTGTTTCGATACGTCCACCACTGGGGAAACCTTATCAAGTTTTATAGTATCATCGGGGTGGGTACTGATTTTAGACTTCACTAACTGAGGTGCAAACGCCATAGAGACATCGAAATATTTCAAACGTTTAGGCTGTAGCAGTGGCATGATGATAGCTTTTAACGATTCTAAAGGGTCATCGGATTTATATGCACTTTCGATATGTTCCGCAAAGTTGAAATGGTTTTCAAATACGTTGTTGATACTGTTCAAACTTAGATTAGCCATCTCTTTACCCATAGATGATATCTCTAAAATATAGCGGTTCTGTAGGGTGGTGCTGACGTTCAATTCGTTCTCTATCTTCCTGAGAATCTCTCTATCTTTAGGAGTAACATCGTCATTGGATAGGCTTTGACACTCTTTTAGAAACTCTTTTGCTTGTCGATAGTGTTCACGTTCTTCATCCCTAAGTGATGCGAAGTCTTTCCAATAGTCGTTGTACATCTTGTTACCCAATTGAGCATCATACTTGGCTACGTCTAGAATTTTATCCTTTATGGAGAGTTGGCGTTTAGTCTCCATGTTGATGTTTACTATAGTATCCAATGCTGATTGATACTTATGTTTATCAATCTGTAGCCTAAACAGATACAAAGATATAGTAAGTTTACTCTCTTGTGGAACTTCTTTTGAAGATATCAAAAACTGTAGACCAGTGTCAGTAATCTTGTAGCCATCTTCTTCTATATCGAATGCCACATATGAAACCCTCTCGGATGTGTTACCGTGTTTATATACTATAGGTGTACCATCTCCGTTGATACCTTCAAGTCTGTTAAGTATATTGTTTAGGTCGTCCATAGTTAGAGTATTTTTAAGGTTCAGCTCGTGGAAATACTGGTTAGTAAACGTTCTAATGTCGCTTGATGGCATAGAATAGAAGTCTAACCGACCATTTTCGACTATGTAGTTCAGTAAAGCTATCACGTAGTGACCCAAATCGAAGTCATAACGGTTATACTGCACCATATAGAAGTAAAGGTAGTATATCGACAAGAACTCCTGTCTCGATTCGATACTACTATAATCTATCTCAAAGGTATTCAAACTGTATCATCTCCCGCACATAATAAAGCTAATTAAACAAGTACTATTATAACATCCTTTGAAGTTTTTTTCAAGAC
>CAZWRW010000366.1:0-1667 GCA_964636465.1 uncultured Ruminococcus sp.
TTAACGTGTGTCCATGCTTGTCCACAGCTATACCCACATTTGGGTTCAAACTATTGACAGCAAAAAAAAAGTGTGGTATAATATCACTTAGTTGAAGTAGAAAAGTGACGAGTTCTACTACAACCTTAGAGGTTACTTACTTAACCAATTGTGATAATGACCACAGTTATATTATAACTGATATTTGATATTTAGTCAAGGGGTTTTATATCACTTTATATGTTAATGTTTAGTAGCTTCCTATTCTAATTTTAATTTGAAAGGAAGTTTTTTCATTATGAACAGTAATGAAATCATGGTATTCAACCATGAGGAGTTCGGAGAACTTCACACTATTGAAATTGATGGCAAAGTGTACTTCATTGGTTCTGATATTGCTAAAGCTTTAGGTTACCGCAATCCTAATGATGCAATAAAAAGACACGTTGATAAAGATGACCTAGTGAAACGCTACCCCATCCCAGACAGCTTAGGAAGAATCCAAAAAGTAAACATCATAAACGAAAGCGGTTTCTACTGCTTAGTACTTGCTAGTAAACTAGATGGTGCTAAAAAGTTTAAAAGATGGGTTACTAACGAAGTATTGCCGACCATCCGAAAGACTGGTAGCTATAACACGAAACCTCAACAGATTGAGGAAAACACGACCATACATACTAAGAAGTTAGTTCTCAAGGCGGAAAACGTGACCGTTGAAAACCTAAACGTTACATCGCCAAAGGGAGTAACTCCAAGTTACCCCCTTGATACTAACATAGAAAATTCAAAAGTCACCTTACCAGTGGAAAGAACTGAGCAATTAGTTCGCCCTACTATACATACCAAAAATTATAGAAAAGGTGAATATAACATGAATAATGACATAAAAGAGCAAATCAAGCCATATCTGCTTGACTATGTGAACGAGGTCACGACGAAATCCAAGGGGCATAATCAATACGTATGCCCAATATGCCATAGTGGGGATGGCTCTAACCATACAGGAGCATTTACAGTGTACCCACAGAGCAATAGATACTACTGCTTTGCTTGTCACCAATCAGGGGACATCTTTAATCTATACGCTACTTTGAACAACCTCAATGTGGTCACTGACTTTAAAAATATAGTGGAGCAACTGGCGAACAAGTATAACATCATTGAATATGTTGATACGCATCCTGATAACGCTCCAAGGGACTACACTAAGATGTTCTATGTAGCACGTACGCATCTGCACGAAACCGACTACCTAACTAAGCGTGGGATATCTGTATCTACTCAACAAGCCTTTGGATGTGGATACATCCCTGAGTTCAAATACGGTCGTGATGAGAACACATTCACACCAGCGATAATAGTTCCGACTTCCGACAACTCTTTTATGTGGAGAAGTACCACAGAAAACCTCAAACGTAAGCGTGGAACTGCACATATTTTGAACCCCCAAGACTTGAGACAACCTTACTGTTTCGTGGTTGAGGGTGAAATCGACTGCATGAGCGTCCACGAATGCGGTATGTACTGCATTGGATTGGGTTCAACTAGTAATATAACAAAGATATTCAACCATGATACTTCTAAGACCACGTTAATATTGGCTTTAGACAATGATTCTGCTGGGCAAGATGCCACGCAAAAACTCGCCGAACTATGCGAAAAACACAGGACGGCTTACGTTGTCGCAT
>CAZWRW010000367.1:0-1661 GCA_964636465.1 uncultured Ruminococcus sp.
AACGCCGCCCACGGCGTTCCGCAGATTTGCCGAAGGCAAATTGTATTGTCGAATTAGTGTAATATATTCACCAAATATCAATATGATTTGCCTTCGGCAAATTCAAGGAACGGTCACAGCCCGTTCCCTACATATTTTCAAACGCCATGTTCGTGTTATATAGATACTATTTGTTTCTCTGTCTTACAGCCTCGTATATGAATATGCCACCAGCTACAGATGCATTCAATGAGTTCACCTGTCCGAACATAGGCAAACTTAACAAGAAGTCGCACTTGTCTTTGATTAACTTTCCCATGCCGAACCCCTCCGAACCGATAACTAATGCTATACCACCAGTTAAATCCACATTGGTGTAGAGTTCGCCAGTGGAATCCGTGCCGTAAATCCAAACGTTGTTACTCTTTAGAGTTTCTATAGCACTCGCAAGGTTCGGAACTCTAGCTACTGGAACGTAACTCACTGCTCCCGCTGAAGTCTTCCTGACGGTCGCATTCAATGTGGCACTCCTACGCTTTGGTATTATGATACCATCTACACCAGCGGTTTCACAAGTTCTAATGATTGCCCCTAAATTATGAGGGTCTTCTATCTCATCACAGATTACTATAAAAGGTTGTGTGCCTTTCTCCTTGGATACGTTGAGTATATCCTCTACGGATACATATTCTGCACTGCCTACGGTGGCTATCACACCTTGATGTGACTTGTTATCACACATGGATGATAACTTCTTATCAGAAACGTTCTTAACGGTGATGCCTTTCTCTTTAGCCAATGCCACTATATGAGCTACCACTCCACCCATAGTGGAAACATAAAGAGTATCTATAACCTCCCCAGACTTTAGAGCTTCAAGCACTGGATTCCTACCTATGATAATGTCATCCAAACGGTCTTCTTTAAACTTTTCCATAATATAACTTTCCTCTGTAAGTATAACACAATTTAATGAGGCGATTTTTTCAAAACCCCTCATGATTCAAATTTCAAAAATACTCAAAATTAGCACAGTTCAAACTGGCTCGAATTAAGACTTATACATTCTAATTATAACATTTTTCTAAGGATATTGCAACGATATTTTTATAACTTTTGAAAAAATCTTAGGGTTACTATTTTTGTTACAAAAGTTAGTTAGCACACACTTTTCGACAGGTTTTCCACAGGTTTTCAACAGTGAAAAAAAATACAATCACAAAAAATATAACTCATAGTTATGTAGTTTGTGCGATATCACGAAAAAATATTTTTTCAAACCCTTACACGATTGTTGAAAACTTTGTGGAAAAAATACACTCACATTTAATAGAAATTTTACGGTGAATATGTTTCCATAATATAGGGCATGATATACTTGAATAATCACAATATATTTTATAGGAGGATTCTTATGATTAAAGGTGTAAATAAAAAGGTCATCGAGGTAAACAACCCCGAAAACCCTTACTTTGATAAGGTTGTACTATACATCAAGCCTAACAAGGATTTTCACACACAGAACGAACTATCCAACGAGGTTGACAGATACTTGAAATCCATAGAGGTTAAAAAGTCGAAACCTATAGAAAATCCCAAGGGTGTTGAGGTCTTGCCTTTCATCCTTGGGATGGCTATCATACTTATGTTGGTGGTGTTCCTTGCGTTGATTAGGTTGTAAT
>CAZWRW010000368.1:0-1658 GCA_964636465.1 uncultured Ruminococcus sp.
TTGTATAAAACACCTGAAGAGTTTTAAAACTCAAATTAATTTTTGTGTACTATGTTTAGTTCAAGGTGCTATTCTGTATGTGATGGAGTAAGCACATAGTTGTGTGACTTCTAGATTTTAAAACTTGTATAAAAGCTCATAATTTGTGACAATTTTCGACCATAAATTCGTAAAATTGATTTTTTCGGTTGCTTGTGTCCACCTATTGACAAACTAAAAATTATAAGATATAATATAGTTAGTGGTGTAGATATGTATGTAATCCGTTACACCACGCTAATTTGAGAATATGATATTATGGTAAGGAGGCATGGCGTTCCTCCCACCGCCTAAAGGAGATGGGTTTTCACGCCAGAAATTTTATGAATTTTGATGTACTATATTCAATAGCTATTGATTTAATAAATAAGAAGAGAGCGAACAATTGGAACTTTTCACATAGTGATTTCGTCTGTGTGCTTATGTCTGGGAACAACAACATATTTACAGGCATGAGCGTTAGTGACATAAAGAACGGTAAACTAGTGTCTAGTTGTGCTGAATACGAAACCATCAAAGTTATGATGGGTTCTAATGAGACAAAAATTAAGGCTATGGCGACAGTCAACGTTTCCAGTTTGATGCCTACGTTGCCTTGTGATGACTGTAAAAAGTTAATCGTGGAGGTAAATCCTGAAAATAGCGACTGCATGATTATGAAACCTGACAACACTTTTTGTGCATTAAAAGATATCGGTACTGACGTAAACGACGACGTTTGGGGCATGGGTTGGGACGATGATGACAGTTTCGGAGCTGGTGCAAGTGTTGGTTCAAACGTCAATATGGAGGCGTTCTCACCTAACATGAATGCTACTCAATCCGTAAATCCTACGGATACCTCAAACACTGACAACCCAATGCCTAACAATCCTGTAGCACCTAATAAGTTTGGAACAGCTTCGGTATATACTTCACGTTATGTGGATAACCCTATGCCTAACAATCCAATGCAACCAAATATGGTGACTAATGCCTATAACTCATCCATGTATTCTAGATATAACCCTATGCCTAATAGTCCAATCAGTCCAAATATGGTAGGCTCTTCAATGTATAACTCTAACTATATAACATCTAACTATGTGAACCCTTTGCAAAATTCACCGATGAACCAATCCGCCATAAACATGGGGAACAGTTCGACACTTAAAGCCGTCTCGATAGATTTCAACCCATTGGCTTATCAAAATGAAAACAGTAATAAAGAGAACACATCCACATTGCAGACGGTTTCTTTAAAGCAATCGGGAACTCTTAATCAACAGCCTACAGAGGCAGGTAAGAACGTCTTTAAAGAGAGGCTCAAAAATATCATTGCTGATGAGGACATCATGGAAGATGGAGAGACCACTCCACCCCCTGCAAGTGAACCTATAGAAGAGGTTACTTCAAAGCCTCACAGATTCGGCAAACCTAAAGACAAGGATAAGGATAAAGATAAATCTAAGGAAAAATCCAAAGATAAAGAACCTGAAAAGGTTTCTACTAATGGTTTATCCAAAAAGGAGCTTAAAGCCCTCGCTAAGGAAAAGAAGAAACAGGCTAAAAAGAACAGCAAAATTCTTGAAGCTATGGAAAAACAACAGAAAAAATAGTCTTTTTAAAAATGGAACGTC
>CAZWRW010000369.1:0-1637 GCA_964636465.1 uncultured Ruminococcus sp.
GTACATTATGACCATTTGGGGCTACGGCTACAAATGGAACGATAAAAATTAACGCAAAATTGAATCGTTGAAGTTGTGTTAAGTTAAATAATATTCTCAAAATTGGGAGGTGACTTTTACGGCTAACAGAAGTATCACGGGGCGTTGGATTAGAAACAACTTAGGCTTAGTAGTAGTGGTGTTCTTCATATTGGATATTATCTTCATTACGACCATACAGAACTACTACTACACCTCGATACAACAGTATGTAAACAATAAGCTCATAGCGGTGGATAGTATCCTTACGAGGTACTCTTCCGATAGCACAAGAAACCTATCTGCTGAGGTTAGAAACACCGTTGAGAACTTCTCCGAAAAGGATAAGATGGAACTTATGGCTATCAATAAGAAAGGACATATTGCCTTGACATCTTCGGGGTTTTCGCCTGAAAGCGATACCTATATGCCTGATTACGAAAACGCCATGGACAACCTCGACACTGGCACAGGATACACCATCACCACACAGAAAAGCGGTGAAAAAGTCATGGCTATCACGTTTTCCATTGCCGACCTTAACAGCGAATACGATGCCATTAGAGGTGTAGTATCTCTCACGGAAGCCGACAACCAAATTAAATACTTAGCGTTCGCAGTGACCGCACTGTGTTTGGTAATCATCTTGATGGTGATATTTTCAGGTATATACTTTGTGAAATCCATAGTTAAACCTATACAAGATATCAACGTTATCACTGGAAACTTCGCTAAAGGAGACTTTTCTAGACGTATACAAAACAAGACTCAAGACGAAATAGGCGACCTATGTATCGCCATCAACCATATGGCGGATGAGCTATCCAAAGCTGAAGAGATGAAGAACGAATTTATATCCAGTGTATCGCACGAACTTAGAACCCCATTGACGGCTATAAAAGGTTGGGCGGAAACGCTCTCCATAGACCACGACGAACAGACCATGGACAAAGGTATTAGAGTTATCGTGAACGAAACCGAAAGGCTCTCACAGATGGTTGAGGAACTGTTAGACTTCTCACGTATGCAGAACGGCAGATTCACCATGGAAAAGGCTCGTATGGATATCCTTGCCGAACTTGAGGATGCTATACTCATCTATGATGAAAAAGCCAAACGTGATAAGATTACTCTAAACTATAACGCTCCTGAAATGTTACCACTAATCTATGGAGACAAAAACCGTCTAAGACAGGTATTCATAAACGTAATAGATAACGCCATTAAATACTCCGACCCAGGTTGCACCATAAACATTGAGGCATCCGAGATAGAGGGATATATTCAAATAGCCGTAGAAGATAACGGATGTGGTATCAAAGCGAGTGACCTCCCAAGGATTAAGACCAAATTTTTCAAAGCGAATCATACACGTAGAGGTTCAGGTATCGGCTTAGCGGTCGCAGATGAGATAGTCACCATGCACAATGGCACATTAGAGGTGCAAAGTCAAGAGGGTGTAGGTACTACGGTAATCATCACGTTGCCAACGGAAAACATCCAAACGACTTAATATAACGTCAATTTAATGGAATTTCATAATGTCATATTTATATATCTGTGCGGTTTGAAAATCCCATGTAGGGAACGGGCTGTGACCGTTCCTAAATTTGCCGAAG
>CAZWRW010000370.1:0-1635 GCA_964636465.1 uncultured Ruminococcus sp.
CCAAAGACGACCTTAACTCCCTCCAGTTCAAGACATTTTACCATTGCTTCAGCAGTTTCAATCATCTTCTATCACTCCCATCTTAAAAATTTGAGATTACGAAAAACTTCTGCAACAATCTTTATTATAACACTATATGTAACTAAAGATATGAATTTTCTGTGAACTTTTTTAAAAAAATTATCAATTCTAATGTAGGGAACGACGCCCACGTCGTTCCGCTTATCGAACGTTAATTAATAACCATATGAGTATGAGTTTGAATCATCGTTAGAATTGTCATCAGTGGAGGAGTAGTCGTCTGTGTTGTCATCGGAGCTGTAATCATCGCTTGAATAATCGTCATTTGAGCTGTAATCATCACTGGAGTAGTCGTCACTTGAATAGTCGTCAGTTACTACGCCGTCCATACCGAAGTCTTCAAAGTTTGAATCACCTGCATCATAGTCGAACTCTTTTTCACCGAGTTGTCCGTCATCGGAATCATCGCCAGTAGTTTCAGGGTCTGGGGCGTAGATTACCGTAGTTTCGACGGTTTCATAAGTTACACCGGTTACATCCTCAGTAGTTTCTAGTACGCCACTGAACCATTCAGCGAGTTCAACCTTGAAATCTTCACTAATTACGAACTGGTTATCGGAATTGTAACTGCCTGTAGGTATCTTGTATTGACAGATATACTCATCACTGTTGAACATATACTGGATGGCTTTTTTACCGTTTTTGTAATCTATAGTAGTTACGTCAGTATCCATGAGGTTTATTAAGCTTTCAAAAGAGGTATCTAAGTTTTCAGCGACACGTTCGCCCATAGCTTGACTTAACATAGAAGTTATCACAGAACCCACGATATAACATCTTTCCTCATCGGTGAACTCATAATGTGTGATTAGGTCTTGAATCTGTTTACTGCTCATGTACATCTGTCCACGATTGAAACCCTTAACATCTTGTGGAATGTAGTAGTTTACACCACCTAGAATATCACAAATCTTTTGGAACGACTGTTCATTCAACTTGATGTACTTGTCAACCTTGATACTAAAAGAGTTTTCTACAGCGGTCTTAATACCGTTGATACCATTCTTTAAGTAGATGTTTCCTATAGTGTCCACATTGTTTTCATATGAAGACATAGTCGAATTAGCTATAGGCACACACGCAAACGAATTGACTATAGGCATAGCTCTAAGCAATACGAAAGTATCTTGACCATCAGTTTCGTTTAAGTCCAAGATGAACAGTATAGTACAACTATCTTCAGCTTTAGCCTTGTAGTTGCCGTAGTATCCGTCATCGGAATCGTCTTCAGTGCTAGTGGTTAAGTACTGATATCCATAGTATGCAGGTATACCTATTACTATCATAGATATTAGTATAGTGATTAGGAACGGTATAGCTACACCTTTTTTCTTCTTTTTTTTCTTTTTCTTTTTAATTTCACTTGCCATCTGTTTATTGAACCTCCTAAATGTGCAATGTAAAAATCGTATACCAATACTATTGTATCATGATAGGTTCGGACTGTCAAGAAAAATCGCCATAAAACTGCAAAACAACATTGGATACGATTCGGATAAAATTTTATTGTTCCATTGTACGGAACGTCCGCCCACGGCGTTCCGCCATGCGATA
>CAZWRW010000371.1:0-1624 GCA_964636465.1 uncultured Ruminococcus sp.
TGACTTGAAGATTTATCATCATCGTGATAGCTAATGTTTTCGGTTTCAGTGTCGTGATGTTCATTTTCTACTTCGTCATGGTGTTCGGATTCGCTCTCATCTTCGTTTTCGTGATGGGTGCTATCAGTTTCAACCTCTTGATGGTGGTGTGAAGTCTCTGTTGAATCGTTGTCACAAACGCTGATGATAGCAGAAGAAAGATTTTCAAAGGTGTCCATATCGTCGCACTGATAGTGTGTTTGAACTTGTGAATTTTCAACGTTAGGGTCGCTAGTGGATACCTCCATAACACCGTCCAACATGTAGATGTTTACTAAGTTACCATCAGTATCATAGAACTGTAAACTACTAGAATCGTTAGTGGAGCTGTGTTCGTTGAACTCTTCCGAAGTGATTTCAGACCAGTTTAGACAGTCAGCAATGCTGTTAAACTCTGATATATCATCATCTGTGAGGACACTCCTTTGACATTCTCTCCATTCTGAGTTTTCTTCGTTTAGGTAGTTGCAACTTAAAGAGATGTCTCCTACTGCGGTAAACTTGTCAAACAGGATGTGTTCCACGGTAGTTTGAGCCTCCAGTGTGGTTTCGGTTGCAGATGTAGCCGTGGTAACCACGTTATTGTGTTCACTCTTTGATGATACCATACCACTACCACCTTTGAAACTTCCGAATGCTATCGTTGAGACACCTATCACTGCTACACAACACAGACCTACTGCTAGACCTCTAAAGTTGAAACTTGAAGTCTTAACTTCTGCGGTAGTGGTGTAACTTCTCATCCTGTTGGATTTTTTACTATTTTGAACGCTTGTATTTTCTAAACTGTTAGCCATACTCAAAACCTCCTGAGTTAAATCATCGGGAGCATGGATTGCTTTAAAAGTCCTTTTAAATTTTTCTTGATTTTTAGTCATCGTTCCATTCCTCCACTAAAATATTTTTAAGTTTTTTTCTCGCTCTTGCAAGGTGCGACCTTACAGTACTTTCGTTTTTACCTAACATTTGAGCTATCTCCTTAGTGGAGTAGTCCTCATAGTAGAATAGATACATGACCACTCTGTAATTTTTGGGTAAACTCATTACAGCTTGATAAAGTTCGTGGTCTTGAGACTCTTGGAACTGTAAGGTATCATCAAGGGGTGTAGTTTTTGTGAACCATGAAGATTTAAGCAAGTTTTTACACTTATTGGACGTTACAGTAATTAGCCATGCTTTTAATTTTTCCCCGTGTAGGGTATCATCATAAGAGGTTATGTAAGTCAAAAAGACCTCTTGCGTGATATCCTCGGCATCATGAGGATTTTTACAATAAGTAAAAGCTATCCTGTAGACCATGTCTTTATACTTGTCTATGATTTCTTCAAAGTATCTTTGTAATTGAACGTTCAAAGTTTTTATACTCCTTTTTGATTTTTCACTAGTAATACAACTGAGACCCTCAAAATGTTGCACTGTTTTAAAAAAATTTTTTTACTCCATTCGATTATTAACGCCAATTCGATGTAATTTCATACTGTTGTATTTTATATCTGTGAGGTTTGAAAATCTCATGTAGGGAACGGGCTGTGACCGTTCCTAAATTTGCCGAAGGCAAATCATTTGCAGATGTTTTGTAAATTCA
>CAZWRW010000372.1:0-1622 GCA_964636465.1 uncultured Ruminococcus sp.
AAAAATCAATCACACTACGTGTGATTCTGCGGAACGACGTGGGCGTCGTTCCGTACACGCAAATTCACATTGATATACGATTCAAATAAAATTTTTGTCGTCGCCCACGACGTTCCGACATGCGACAGCATGGGATTTGCATAAAATTCAATCACACTGCGTGTGATTCTAAGGAACGGTCAAAGCCCGTTCCCTACATTTTAAACTAGATACCACTAGCGTAGTTTGCGTTGGATAACATCAACTTGATACGGTTCTCTTGATTTACCTTAGTAGCTCCAGGGTCGTAGTCTATAGGGACTATGTTCGCATTTGGGAACACTTGCTTGATACTCCTAACGACACCTTTACCTACTATATGGTTTGGCAAACATCCGAACGGTTGACAGCACACGATGTTTCCATAACCACTCTCTGCGAGTTCCATCATCTCTGCGACTAACATCCAACCCTCACCCATCTTACAGCCATATCCGATGATACCATCTACAAGACTTCTAACGTGACTATAACTTGCAGGAAGATTGAACCCTCCAATCCCTTTGATAGCCTCTATCATATCAGATTCCACACTCTCAACGTAGTTGAATAACATGGTTGCTATGCCCTTTTTTAACTTGTTGCCATCATAGAGGATTACGTCATCACGACGGTTGTCTATCTTGAATAGCATAAAAGGTATTATTCCAGGGACGTTTACTTCACAACCTTGTTCAAATAGGAACTCTTCAAGGTGATTGTTCGCAAGTTTTGAGTACTTAGCATAAATCTCTCCAACGATACCTACCTTAGTCTTAGTAATAGACTTGTCCAGTTTAATCTTAGAGAAGTCTTCAGCCATCAATTTAGTATTCTTAGCGAAATCTTTTCTTGAGAAACCTTTGCCATGTTTGAACTGTTCTGTAAGTTCAGGCACCCACTTATCGATAACTTTTCTACTAGAACCCTTTTCAACCTCGTAAGGTTTGATTTGATTATCTAAACACATCATGAGGTCACCATAAGCTAGGGTCATCATAGCTTGCATAATCATGTTGATTGTGAAAGTAAAACCGCTATTCTTTTCCATACCGGAAAGGTTCAAAGATATTACTGGTACGTGTGCATATCCAGCCTTTTCAAGAGCCTTTCTCAATAGGTGTATGTAGTTTGAAGCTCTACATCCGCCACCAGTTTGAGGAACCATCAAGGCAACCTTGTTGACATCATACTTGCCACTGTTAAGTGCATCAATAAGTTGACCTATTACCAATAGTGCAGGGTAACAAGTATCGTTATGGACGTGTTCAAGACCAGCATTGACTACTGCGGGTCCATCATTAGTTAAGATATCAAAGTTGTAACCATTTATCAAAAACACCTGTTTAAGTAACTCAAAATGTATGCCCAACATATTAGGTGCTAGAATAAGGTAGTCTTTTCTCATTTCCTTAGTAAACTCTACTCTCAACCGGAAAACTCCTTTCAATGTGAAAATATTCGTAAAATCGCATAGTATTATTATATCACATTTAATAGAAAAGTCAAATACTTTTTGGAAACATCTAAAATCTGGTTGATAGATTTGAATATCCCGTGTAGGGAACGGGCTGTGACCGTTCCTAAATTTGCCGAAGGCAAAT
>CAZWRW010000373.1:0-1616 GCA_964636465.1 uncultured Ruminococcus sp.
GGTTTGGTTTAATATTATAATAGTCATGTAGGGAACGTCAGCTAGTGGCGTTCCTTGATTTTACAATGCAAAGTTGAATCGTCTAACTGGCATATTGACAAGCCAAAAATTATGTGATATACTATAGAGTATTATAAAAACCATATACAAGGACGGTTGAATACAATGTTATCTAGTAAAGAGAAAAACATGGAAAAGTTAGTAGACTTCTTCAAGTCAAGAGGTTTCGTATATGCAGGTTCGGAAATCTATGGCGGACTTGCAAACTCTTGGGACTATGGCCCATTGGGTGTAGAGGTTAAGAACAACGTCAAGAAAGCTTGGTGGAAAAAGTTCGTACAGGAAAGCCCATACAACGTAGGCATAGACTGTGCTATCATAATGAACCCTCAAACATGGGTAGCCTCAGGACACGTTGGCGGTTTCTCTGACCCTCTTATGGACTGTAAAGAGTGCAAAACTCGTCACAGAGCTGACCAACTAATCGAAGACCAAACTGGTGAAAATCCAGCTGGTTGGGATTTCGGTAAGATGACTGAATTTATCAAAGAACACAACGTAGTTTGCCCAAACTGTGGCAAGTCAAACTTCACCGAAATTAGAAACTTCAACTTGATGTTCAAGACTTATACAGGCATCACCGAAGATAGTAAGAACGAAGTATATCTAAGACCTGAGACTGCACAAGGTATCTTTGTGAACTTCTCAAACGTACAAAGAACTTCTAGAAAGAAACTACCTTTTGGAATCTGTCAAGTTGGTAAGTCTTTTAGAAATGAAATCACCCCAGGTAACTTTATCTTTAGGACTAGAGAGTTCGAGCAAATGGAACTTGAGTTCTTCTGCAAACCTGATACTGACTTAGAATGGTTCGCATATTGGAAACAGTACTGCATGGATTGGCTACTATCTTTAGGCATTCGTGAAGAGAACGTAGTATTCCGTGACCATGACAAGGAAGAGTTATCATTCTATTCCAAGGCTACCACGGATATTGAATATGAGTTCCCATTCGGTAGAGGTGAACTTTGGGGCATCGCTGACAGAACTGACTACGACTTAGGCAGACACATCGAACACAGTGGCAAGGATTTACGCTACTTCGACCCTGAAACTAATGAAAAGTACATACCTTACGTAGTTGAGCCATCACTCGGTGCTGATAGAGTACTCTTAGCATTCCTATGTGAAGCTTACGACGAAGAAGAGATTAAATCCGTAGACAAGAACGGTAACGAAAAGGTCGAAGTTAGGAACGTTATGCACTTCCATCCTGCACTAGCACCTTACAAGGTTGCCGTACTACCTCTAGTTAAGAAGTTAAGAGAACCTGCACAAGAAATCTACAAGACTTTAGCTAAGAAGTTCAACGTAGACTACGATGAGACTGGTACTATCGGTAAGCGTTACAGACGTGAAGATGAAATCGGTACTCCATACTGTGTAACTGTAGACTTTGAAACTATCGAGCAAGACAACTGTGTAACCGTCCGTGATAGAGATACCATGGAACAGGAAAGAGTAAACATCAACGATTTGGTGGCTTACTTTGAAAAGAAGTTAGAGTTCTAATTCTGATTTTAATTAAGTTATAAATAATATAACCGCCTTAACTT
>CAZWRW010000374.1:0-1611 GCA_964636465.1 uncultured Ruminococcus sp.
TACGTTGTAATTTGAGAGTTTTTTTATCGGTTATGGTTTATGTATATCCATAGCCAATAGAAAAGCTTTTGAATATTTAACATCAAAAAATCAAAGTATTTATCTTAGGTTTGAAGCCTAAGTAAAATATAATTCATTTCAATTTGGAGGTAAAAAACTATGAGTGAATTTTTCAAGGAAGTTGGAAAAATCCAGTACGAGGGCAAGGGTTCTACTAACCCACTAGCTTTCAAGTACTACAATCCAGAAGAGGTTGTAGGTGGCAAGACTATGAGGGAGCAACTCAAGTTTGCACTATCATGGTGGCACACTATGGGTGGCGATGGCACCGATATGTTCGGTTGCGGTACCGCTGACAAGAAGTGGGGAGGTTCTACTCCTGAAGAGGTCGCTAAGAACAAGGTTGAAGTAGCCTTTGAAATCATGGACAAGTTGAGCATCGACTACTACTGTTTCCATGATAGAGACCTATCTCCTGAGTACCCAACACTAGCAGAAACTAACGAAAAGCTAGATGCTATCGTTGAACTGCTAAAACAAAAACAGGCTGAGACTGGCAAGAAACTCCTTTGGGGTACTGCTAAGTGCTTTGACCATCCAAGGTATATGCACGGTGCAGGTACTGCTCCAAACGCTGATGTGTTCGCATACTCTGCTGCACAGATTAAGAAAGCTATCGATAGCACTGTAGCTTTAGGCGGACAAGGTTACGTATTCTGGGGCGGTCGTGAGGGTTACGAAACTCTTCTAAACACTGACATGGGTCTAGAACTAGACAACATGGCTCGTTTGATGAGACTCGCTGTAGACTATGCACGTTCTATCGGCTACACTGGAGACTTCTACATTGAGCCTAAGCCAAAGGAGCCTACTAAACATCAGTATGACTTCGATACCGCTACAGTGTTGGGATTCCTACGTAAGTACGACCTACTCGATGACTTTAAGATGAACATCGAGGCTAACCACGCTACACTAGCACAACATACGTTCCAACATGAGTTGAGAACTGCACGTATCAATGGCGTATTCGGTTCTATCGATGCTAACCAAGGTGACACCCTCCTCGGTTGGGATACTGACCAGTTCCCTACTAATGTCTACGATACAGCTCTATGTATGTATGAAGTTCTAAAGGCTGGTGGCTTTACTAACGGTGGTCTAAACTTCGATGCTAAGGCTCGTAGAGGTTCTTTTGAACCTATAGACATCTTCCATAGCTACATTGCCGGTATGGATAGTTTCGCTTTAGGTCTACGTATCGCTGACAAGATGATTTCCGACGGCAGAATAGACCAGTTCGTAGCTGACAGATACTCTTCATGGAACAGTGGCATTGGTGCTGATATTATCAGTGGTAAGGCTACTATGCAAGACCTTGAAAAGTATGCTCTTGAAAAGGGTGAAGTACTATCCGCAGTTAAGAGCGGACGTCAAGAGATGCTAGAGAGTATCATGAACAACATAATGTTTGACCTTTAATCGGTAAGTACATAGTTTTCTATATGGGTGGATTGAGATATATCCACCCTATATTTTAACGTCGATAGGTGACGTATATTAATGCAAAGGAGCTGTTATATATATGAGTTACGTAATAGGTGTCGATTT
>CAZWRW010000375.1:0-1589 GCA_964636465.1 uncultured Ruminococcus sp.
AGGAACGGTCAAAGCCCGTTCCCTACATGGGAATCACGTATTTATAACACCAACGTTTCTATAATAGTGTTAGATACCAAAAATCCTTTAGGTGTGAGAGCCACTCTATCGCCATGGATGTTTAAGTAACCTAGACGTTCTAGTGGTTTGGCTCGTCGGAGTACCTCATCTTTTACATTTGGAAACTTGGATAAATCTAATCCAGTGGATAGCCTTAACGATAACATTCCGACTTCTTCAAAGGTATATGGGTTTTCTTCAGTGATTTCCACGGTTTGACGTTCGGAAGTTATGAAACTATCACGGTTTGGAGGTACACAGAACCTCTTGCCATTGAAACACGAATGCGATGCTGACCCTATTCCAATGTAGTCCACACACTGCCAATATTTCAAGTTGTGATGGCTTTCAAAACCCGCCTTTGCGAAGTTTGAAATCTCATACTGTTTGAAACCGTAGCTTTTGAAGATTTCTATAGAGTTTAGGTACATATCCGAAACGAGGTCATCGTTTGGGAGGGTATCAAGTATAGCGTTAGTGTTGAATGGGGTGTTCTCTTCGACTTTTAGCATATACGAAGATATATGAGTTATATCGAGTTGGGCGAGAGTTTCACAGGAGTATTTTAAGGTATCAAGCGTTTGGTTAGGTGTTCCGACCATCAAATCACAGGAGAGGTTTTCAAAACCCACTGAGTGTGCTGACTGTACCAACTCTTTGCAATCTTGAAAAGTGTGATTTCTTCCGAGAGTTTTAAGTTCGCTATCCACACAGGATTGCACCCCAATAGATAGCCTATTAACACCAATCTTTTGAAGAGTTTCTAACTTCTTAACGTTGAGAGTTCTAGGGTTAGCCTCCAATGTGATTTCACTGTCTTTAGGCATATGGTATAGACTCTTAGCGGAGTCTATTATCTCCTTGAGGGAGTTTTCATCCATAAGTGAGGGCGTACCACCTCCAAAGTATAAGGTATCAGCAGAGTAGCCGTATTGTGAATAGTATTCCAAATTTCTAACCACGGCTTTGCCGTATGCGATTATCTTATCTTTAGAGTACCCCTCGGAATAGAAGTCACAGTAGGGACACTTTTTCGCACAGAACGGTACGTGTATATATATTCCTAACACTTTACTTTCCGCCTGTGTCGTTACGGATACAACGTTCAACATCTGGAATAAAACCGTCGATAATCTTAGTACCTACCAATGCTATCGCCCACATGGTGAAGATAAATCCATAGTTTTGATGTTCAACGCCTTGGTTCATCTCTGTGATGAGTATCAAAGCGGTATACAGGAACGCCACCAAATACACAACTGACTTTATCGCCGTGGTAATCTTTCCGTTGACGATTCTACGACCACACTTCTTACACTTAGTACCTTTAGAACCCATACCACCAGTGAACATCTTTTGGATGGGAGAAATAGTCTTCTCATGGCAGTGTGGACATTCATATTTAAACATAAATTTCCGACTTCCTTTCATTGCATAAGCTTTTCTAACATTATAACACAACAGTGATTTTTTTGCAACCGAAAATATGCTAACCTCCGATATAATCCCATGTTACCGCATGGTGGAAC
>CAZWRW010000376.1:0-1583 GCA_964636465.1 uncultured Ruminococcus sp.
ATTAAATAGTATTGTATGGAACGATATCCATTTACATCGTTATCGTTCCACAATGATATATGATATAGATATATAGGAAGGAAGTCTTTTAAAAATGGAATGGCTTGGATTGAATACTCTTAGAGAGAAATACCTATCTTTCTTTGAAAGTAAGAACCATACTAGAATGGCTAGTGCATCACTAGTACCACAGGGGGATAAGAGTCTACTGTTGATAAATTCCGGTATGGCACCTTTGAAAAAGTTTTTCTTAGGACAGGCAGTACCTCCAAATAAGAGGGTTACTACTTGTCAAAAGTGTATCCGTACACCCGATATTGAAAACGTAGGTCACACTGCACGTCACGGCACTTACTTTGAAATGTTAGGTAACTTCTCCTTTGGAGACTATTTCAAGAATGAGGCTATCGATTGGGCTTGGGAGTTCTTTACTGAGGTTCTCGAAATGCCTAAGGATAAACTACACGTATCAGTGTATCAAGATGACGACGAGGCTTACAACATTTGGACTCAACGTAAAGGTGTAGCTCCTGACCATATGGTTCGTCTAGGTAAGGAGGATAACTTCTGGGAACACGGTTCAGGTCCATGTGGTCCATGTTCTGAAATCTATTTCGATAGGGGAGCAGACAAGGGTTGTGGTCGTCCAGATTGTCACGTAGGTTGCGATTGTGACCGCTACGTAGAAGTTTGGAACTTAGTTTTCAGTCAGTTCGACAGCGACGGTAAGGGTACTTACACCGAAATGAAGAACAAAAACATCGATACTGGTATGGGTCTTGAGCGTCTAGCCTGTGTTATGCAAGGTGTTGATAACCTCTTTGAAGTCGATACTGTACAGAACATCATGAAACACATCTCACAGATTGCTAACGTTACTTACAAGGAAGATGACAAGACAGACGTATCTTTAAGAGTAATCACAGACCACATCAGGAGTACTACTTTTATGGTTGGTGATGGTATACTACCATCCAATGTGGGCAGAGGTTACGTATTAAGACGTTTACTCCGTCGTGCTTGTAGACACGGTAGATTAATAGGTATCAATGAGCCTTTCTTGTACAAGGTTTGTGACACCGTAATCGATGAGAATAAGTGTGCATATCCTGAACTAGATGAGAAGAGGGACTACATCAAGAAGATAATCAAGGTTGAAGAGGAACAGTTCGCAAAGACTGTAGACAAGGGCATGGAACTCCTTGCTGAAATGGTCAAGAATGTGGGTAAAGATAAGGTTCTATCCGGTGAGGATGCGTTCAAACTTTCCGATACTTACGGTTTCCCTATAGACTTAACCGTTGAAATCGTACAGGAAAAGGGCGTAACTGTAGATATTCCTAAGTATGAGGAATGCGTAAAAGAACAAAAAGACCGTGCTAGAGCAGACCATAATGCTAAAGCAAAGTCATCATGGGCAAGTAACGAAATCAAGGTTGACGCTCCTAAGACTGAGTTTGTAGGTTACACTGAAACTTCAACTTCTGATAGTAAGGTTTTAGCTATCTATAATGGTACAGAGAGTATCCAAACTGCTACAGCTGGTGAAGATGTTACCGTCATCCTAGATAAGACACCATTCT
>CAZWRW010000377.1:0-1558 GCA_964636465.1 uncultured Ruminococcus sp.
TAACGGTTAATTAATTTTTTGAAAGGCGGTCGTGTATGACACAAGATAAGATGTTAGAACTTATAGTTAAAACCTTAGACAGAAAGAAAGCTCAAAACATTAGAGTGATAAAAGTATCCGACTTGACTATACTTGCGGATTACTTCGTAATAGCTAACGGTGGTAGCACCACACAGACTAAATCCTTAGCGGATGAGGTAGACTTCCAACTATCACAGGAGGGCGTAGAACCTACTAGACGTGAGGGTTATTCCTCTTCTGAATGGATAGTGTTAGACTACTCCGATATTATAGTACACGTATTCTGTAAGGATACTAGAGACTACTATCAACTAGAACGCCTATGGGCTGACGGTAAAGAGGTAGACATCTCGCACTTAGTAACCGAGGATTAGCCTATGGGAAACACTGAGATTGGTAAGAACTACTCTATAGCCATGGGGGTCTACGTGATAGTTAAGGCAGTTTTAAACATCATCTTAGGGGATGGCATAACAGCTTTAGTGTTGCCTATACTCATAGCGATAGTGTTGTTTGTAGGTATCAAGTATGGTAACTATGCCGTGGCAGTAATCTTAGGAGTGACTGTGCTAATGCACATAGGCACGAACATCTCAAACCTTGGATTTAACAGATATTTAATATACTTCATTGAAGGTTTGATAGACATCTTTTGTGTCGTGATGTTGTGTGTTCAAAAGGATGTTAAAGCGTTCTTTGATACTCCATCAAACGATGGAAATGTCTAATCGTTGCGGACGATGGATTAAATATAACGCCAATTCCGCAATGCAAGATTGAATTGTCGGATTCACGTTAAATATAAGTAAAGGATTGATATTGATGCAAAATTATGATTTTCTAGCCATAGAGAAAAAATGGCAAGACTATTGGGACGAGCATAAGACTTTCAAGGCTACGAACGACTATTCAAAGCCTAAGTACTATGCGTTGGTAGAGTTCCCATACCCATCAGGAAATGGTCTACACGTTGGACACCCTAGACCTTACACCGCTATGGATATAGTATCACGTAAGCGTAGACTACAGGGTTATAACGTACTATTCCCAATGGGTTGGGATGCTTTCGGTCTACCTACTGAAAACTTCGCTATTAAGAACAAGATACATCCAGCAATCGTTACTGAGAAGAACGTTGCAAGGTTCAAGAAACAGTTAAAGTCTTTAGGTTTCTCATTCGATTGGGATAGAGAAGTAAACACCACTGACAAGGACTATTTCAAATGGACTCAATGGATATTTATTCAAATGTTCAAAAAAGGTCTAGCATACAAAAAAGAGATGTCAGTAAACTGGTGTACATCATGTAAAGTAGTACTAGCCAATGAAGAAGTAGTCGGGGGCGTGTGTGAGCGTTGTGGTGGCGAAGTCATTCACAAGGTAAAGTCTCAATGGATGTTGAAGATTACAGAGTACGCTCAAAGGCTACTAGATGACCTTTCCGAAGTAAACTATCTAGACAAGATTAAGGCTACTCAAACCAACTGGATAGGTCGTTCAACTGGTGCTGAAGTAGACTTCACTACTACTACTGGTG
>CAZWRW010000378.1:0-1552 GCA_964636465.1 uncultured Ruminococcus sp.
TTAAAATTAAGGAACGCCCATGTTAATTTTGAGCGTTCCCATATAGTTACGTCTTAAAGATTATAATCCTAACTCTTTCTTGATAGTTTCAGCCTTGTCAGTCTTTTCCCAAGCTACGCCGAGGTCTTCTCTACCCATGTGACCATAACTTGCTAACTTTCTGTATTGAGGTTTTCTCAAGTCTAAAGTTTCGATGATTGATGCAGGTCTTAGGTCGAAAATCTTCTTGACTACTTCGGAAATCTTGGACTCTTCAACCTTGCCAGTGCCAAAAGTATCTACTAAAACCGATACAGGCTTAGCTACACCGATAGCATATGCAAGTTGAACTTCACACTTAGAGGCTACTCCACTAGCTACGATGTTTTTAGCTATGTATCTAGCCATATAAGTAGCAGAACGGTCAACCTTAGTAGGGTCTTTACCGGAGAACGCACCGCCACCATGACGTGAGTATCCACCGTAAGTGTCTACGATAATCTTTCTACCAGTTAGACCGCTATCGCCCTGTGGGCCACCGATTACAAACCTACCTGTTGGATTTATATAGATGATAGTCTTATCATCCATCAATTCACTTGGGATGGTAGTCTTAATTACGAACTCTATAATATCGTTCCTAATCTGTTCTAGTGAGATGTCAGGGGAGTGCTGTGAGGAGATTACTATGGTATCTACTCTAGATGGTTTGCCGTTCTCGTCATATTCGATAGTAACTTGTGTCTTACCATCTGGACGGAGGTATCTTAATGTACCGTTCTTTCTAACCTCAGTGAGCTTTAGAGCTAACTTGTGTGCTAGTGAGATAGGCATTGGCATAAGTTCAGGGGTTTCGTCACAAGCGAAACCGAACATAATACCTTGGTCTCCAGCACCAGTGATGTTAGCATCTATGCATTGACCGTCCTTGTGTTCCTTAGCCTCGTCCACGCCCATAGCGATATCTTTGGACTGTTCGTCTATGGTAGTCATAACGGAGCAAGTGTGACCATCAAAGCCGTACTTAGCTCTATCGTAACCGATGTCTACGATAACATCCCTAACGATAGAAGGTATATCTACATAGGCACTAGTTGAGATTTCTCCCATGCAAAGCACCATACCAGTAGTAGTGCAAGTTTCACAAGCTACACGAGCTTGACTATCTTTTTCGAGTATAGCATCCAAGATTGCGTCAGAGATTTGGTCGCAAATCTTATCAGGATGTCCCTCAGTAACAGATTCGGAAGTAAAGAGTCTTCTTTCCATTTTAACAAAAATTCCTTTCTTTATTGGTTTTAACGCCATTTTCGATATAACCCAATTGAATCGCCGAAACTAACGTTATAATAAAAAAACGTTTCGGATATCCGAAACGTGAACTTACAATAAGACTAATACACATCTTTCGGATATTTCCGCAGGATTTAGCACCTTGTCCAACTGATTAAAGTCGGTAGGTTGCTGGGCTTCACAGAACCTGTTTTCTCAGCCACTCTTGATATGTTTTTTTACTAATACCATTATAACTCAAAACTTTTAAAAAGTCAATACCGTGGGAAAATTATTTTTT
>CAZWRW010000379.1:0-1531 GCA_964636465.1 uncultured Ruminococcus sp.
TGTGATTCTAAGGAACGGTCACAGCCCGTTCCCTACATGGGATTTTCAAACCTTAACATATATGTATTTTTTTAAGGAATATCGTTGTATAAAAAACTATTTCCGTGGCGTATGGTAGAATATCTATTGACTTTAAGAGATAAATAGTGTAAAATAGGCTTATATTAAAAATATCAATAGAGAGGAAATTAGTGGTATGAAAAAACCTTTTGTAACTAAAGAGTTAATAGAAAAGATTTCCCAAGATATTCCTACACCTTTTCACATCTACGATGAAAAGGGTATTAGAGAGAACGCTAGAGCTTTGCTAAAAGCTTTCTCATGGAACAAGGGATTTAAAGAGTATTTCGCTGTAAAGGCTACGCCTAACCCATTTATCTTGAAGATTCTACAGGAAGAGGGTTGCGGAACTGACTGTTCATCATACACAGAACTCCTAATGAGTGACGCTTGTGGTTTCCACGGTCATGATATTATGTTCTCATCAAACGTTACCCCAGCCCAAGATTTCAAACTTGCTGACAAGTTGGGAGTAATCATCAACCTTGACGACTTTACACACATAGACTTCCTAGAGAAGACTATCGGACATATACCTGAAACTATATGCTGTAGGTACAATCCAGGTGGACTTTTCAAGATTGAAAATCAAATCATGGACACCCCTGGTGAAGCTAAATATGGTTTCACTCACGACCAATTGATTGAGGGTTATAAAATCCTAATGGAAAAGGGTGCGAAGAACTTCGGATTACACGCATTCCTAGCTAGTAACACCGTAGCTAATGAGTACTATCCTGTATTGGCTAGAACTCTATTTGAAACCGCTGTAGAACTCAAACAAAAGACTGGTGCGAATATCAAGTTTATAAACCTATCCGGTGGCGTAGGCGTGAACTATCGTCCAGAACAAGCTCCTAATGATATCGCAGTCATTGGCGAGGGCGTTAGAAAAGTCTTTGAAGAGGTTATGGTTCCTAACGGTCTAGGTGATTGTGCAATCTTTACTGAGTTGGGTAGGTATATGTTAGCACCTTATGGACATCTAATAGCTAAGGTTCTACATGAGAAACACACTCACAAGGAGTACGTCGGATTGGATGCTTGTGCTTGTAACTTAATGCGTCCTGCTATGTATGGAGCTTACCATCATATCACGGTGCTAGGCAAGGAAAACGCTCCTTGTGACCACAAGTACGATGTCACTGGTGGACTTTGTGAAAACAATGACAAGTTTGCTATCGATAGAATGCTCCCTGAGATTGAAATCGGTGACTATGTTTGCATTCATGATACTGGAGCTCATGGTTTTGCTATGGGTTACAACTACAACGGCAAACTACGTTCCGCTGAGGTTCTTCTAAAGGAAGACGGCTCTTACCAACTTATCAGACGTGCTGAAACTCCTGAAGATTACTTCGCTACTTTTGATTTTACGGATTTCTTCAAAAAGTAAAAACTTTTGAGTAGTATTATTCAAATAACAATACGGAACGATTTTTGATATCGTTCCGTATATTTTTAACGCCAT
>CAZWRW010000380.1:0-1527 GCA_964636465.1 uncultured Ruminococcus sp.
ACTTTTGGAGTATCTTTGATTTCTTGATTATCTTTCACAATATCACCTCATAATTGATTAAAAATTCCACCGTTACCATAATACATTCCAATCAACTTAACTTTACCAAGAAGATGTTTGTGTTGTTTGGATTATAATAACTTCTATCCTTGCCCAAGACGGTATATCTGTTAGTACCGAAATACTTGTTTAAAGTAGCATTTAAATATTCGTCATCGGCGTAAGGATTGCTTACTATATATATATCCCCGTATAGCGTTTTCAATAGGATAGCATGGTCAAAAATTCTCTCATCGAGGTTAGAGTTCGTCAACTCTCTTAGCATATCGAACTTTTCACGATTACTGCTGTCAGCCATAACGAACGAGAGTCTAAATTTATAACTACCTATGCAATCCAACACTGGAAAAGAGTCATCGAAATCGGTGTAATACCAAAAATTATACTCATCGATTAGCTGTTGTAGCAACTGCATAGAACTTCCTGCACACTTGGAAACGATATGTTCCTTAATATTTTCGTCTAAAGTTTTCCAACTCATATAGAGTCCTCCTATCAAAATCTATCATATACCTATTATATCATACTTGCAACCAAAAAACAATACCTTTGTACATCACGATACCCAATTTTGCAACGTTACAAGTGCAATTGATAGTCAATCCAACTTTTCTGTTTAGCGTAGTGTACCACATCATCGGAATGAAGTTCCCCTAGCAAAAACGGTGACTTCGGATTGTGACTGTTTAGATTTCTACGTACAACATTTTGATTCGCATTAGCGTAACAGTATCTGCACAGATGTCCACAGGTGTTATATGCTCCGATATCATTGCTTAAAAAACAGGCACACTCTTTTCGTGCTGATTTTATCTTCGGTGCGTTTAAACTGGCATGAATCGCCCTCTCAAACGTTTGGATAGTCATGCAACCATTACAATCCACACCGTATGGTTGTAAGTCAGTGCCTTCAGCACAGGATTTTATAACCATTCCGTACTTCTTACCGATTCTTACGAACTCTTTTCCTATGGTAATACGTTCGTATTTGCTGACTTCTCTAGCCTCTGGGAAGTTTCGACGAACCTTTTCGTATATGTCGATAAAACTAATTACACAAACATTTGTGTATCCTGAAAGAGTTTGAGCCATCTGTTCAAAGTCTGCAATGTGACGCTCTAACGTGTATTTCCCACTTATAAAGATTGGGTCATACCTCCACCCCACGGAATCCACCCCAACGACATTTGACAAGGTTTTGAAATCTTCCATGACCTTTTCCTTTGGTGGAACGTTCGGCTCGACATCTCTGCCATAAGGCGTTATCGTGACGAACCAGTATTGACCATATGGTTTTAAAACGTCCATATGCGAAAGCATCGGTTTAGGATTCTTCGTGCAAAATGCCATGATGTCCACCACATCAGGTGATAGACTATACCTCGTCACGGCTTTTGGATTGTAAGGGTTTCGCACTAATACGTACCCCTCTTTTATACGATTTAACAGCCATTCTGAATAGAATGC
>CAZWRW010000381.1:0-1513 GCA_964636465.1 uncultured Ruminococcus sp.
GAACGTCGCCCACGACGTTCCGCAATTTGGCGTTTATAGATAAGGTTCATGTTCGTCAAAAGTTATGGTTTTACGTCCCTGAGTGTGTATCGGGAGGGGTATCAAGTTCACACGCTGTATTGAGGTCACGCCCGAAAAGATAGGCACACCAACATTTTTAACCTCGAAATATCCGTTAAGATACGTAGATACGTTGTATATTGCGAACAGTGTGTACCCATCTTTTGAATAGTTAGGCGTTTGGGACATCTTTGCCGAAACCGTCGGAAGTGCTACTGTAGGAGTTTCTCCGTTGTCATCCGTGATGAGTGAGTAAAGAATCTCTTCACCACCGCCTACTACCCTTGAAATTATCACGGAGGCTTGTGGCACTGGAACTGTCCTATCTGCGGAAGTTGCCACCACTTTGAGATATCCAACACTATCTAAGTTGGTAGTAGGTTGTGTAGGTATGGGGTCAGGTTCAATATCGAGTGGGGGTTCTTGTGGATGTAAGAATGGTAAATCTTCTGGTGGTGGGAAACGTTCGTCTAATGGGAGTTCTTCGGGCAAGTCAAGCGTTGGAGGGGGTTCAGGGGGCGACATCTGTGGATGTTTCTTGTAAAGTTCCAACATCTGTTGCCTGTACCTATCGGATAGGTCTTTAAATTCGCTCAATATGGACACCACCTTTTATATTAATTTCCATGCGACAACATGGAATGATATCGAATTGGCGTTATATAGATAAATATATTCTTTTTTAGGCGGTTTAATACCTAACATATGGATATATTCCAATAAGTTGAAGTATGAAAAAATTCAATGGTATTTTTTTTAGCACTTTGGATTAGTTTAGTATTTAGCCACATGGTAGGATTTTCTTGTGTAAACTATACAAAAATCTAGAGGGTTTATTGTGCAAAGTTCATAAGCGTTAGTGCATATTGCTATAATTTCAACTATTATGTTTGTATAGTTTGTCGGGTTTACCTCTTGCAAAAGTCTTTAGAATGTTGTATTATATACTTGTAAGGAAAACAAAGAGATATAAAAAAAATAAAGAAAAAAAATCCTTACAAGTTAGAACAGAACGAAAGAAAAAGTGAATGGTTACTTGCAACTTAGCAAGTAATCCGAACCTTGAAGGAGGAATTTTTTATGATGGAATTCAAGAAGAAATACAACTTAATGCTTACTTCCCTAAGAGTACAAAAGGCAGTTTATGAAGCTTCCGAAAGATGTTTCGCAAACGTTGAGGCAGAGAACGAGTCCGATGGTTACAGTGTAAACGCTAAGAGTGTTCTAGGTTTCTACTCTTTGGATTTACATCAACCAGTTACCATCACCATCAATGATGAACAAGACGCAGAGCTACTAGAGAGAGCTCTCAAGAAAAAGAACGTCGAGTATACTGTAGTAGCGTAACTTCAGTAGAAAGACCATGTTAAAGCCTTTCACATTCCCCGAATTGAAATAAAAAGCCGTATTTGCAAAAGCCATCACGTTATGTGATGGCTTTTTGCTATGTATT
>CAZWRW010000382.1:0-1503 GCA_964636465.1 uncultured Ruminococcus sp.
AACAAGGGCGGAGAGTTCGGTACTACTACTGGTAGACCTCGTAGAACTGGTTGGTTTGATGCAGTAATCGTACGCCATTCAGTAAGAGTAAACGGCTTAGATGGCTTAGCTATCAATAAGTTAGATACTCTTAGCGGTTTGGGTGATTTAAAAGTCTGCGTAGGCTACAAAAAGGCTGACGGTTCAGTAATTAAGAACTTCCCACCTACATTAGAGGGTCTCGAAGATTGCGAACCTGTATACGAAACTCTAAAGGGCTTTGATGAGGATATCTCCGAATGCAGAAACTTTGATGAACTTCCACAAGCTTGTCAAGACTACATCAAGAGATTAGAAGAACTCTGTGAATGTAAGGTTTGTATGGTCGGTGTAGGTCCTGATAGAACTCAAATCATTGAAAGATAATCATACAGTATAACTTGATATTAATAATTAATTTTCATACGGAACGTCCAAAAGATGTTCCGTATGTGTATACATAAATTTACATAGGGGTGATTTTTACTTTATGGCTACTAAGAAATCAGTTAAATCTTTAGATGGCGTTCAAGCTCCAATCTTAGAAGATACTGTGTTTGACACTAACCAATTCAAAAAGCAGTCTTTGGATGACATACAAGTCCCAATTTTGACCGATACTACTGGCGGTAACGTCATACAGAATAAAAAAATCGGATTAGAGGATATACAAGCTCCAGTGTTGGAGGATACTTCACAACATCAAACCGTCACTAACGTTAAGAAATCCCTTGATGATGTGGCTGTTACCAGTCTCAGCACCACTGATGGAAAAGCTGTCACAGTACATAGAACCGTTGAAACTCCAAAAAATTCACAAAGTAGTGATACTTCAACTACTAATCCAACCGCTAAGACGAACACCTCAAACAGATTACAAGGCGTGACTACTACCGTAGTTGAACAGCCTCCTCAAGAAGAACGCTACGTTTCTAAGTATGCCAACGCAGATATCGAACGTGCTAAACAAGAGGGTATGAAAAAAGCTCATCAAGTTTCAACGCCTGAACTCACTGAGGAAGAAAAGAAGAAAAGTCGTGAAGCACACAAGCAACTCATGGCTATGCGTGACCAAGAAATGGCTAAAAAAGGCGGTAAGATGGTCATCCTATTGCTGTTTTTGGGACTGTTCGCTACTGTGGGATTTCACCTACTCATATACATTCCTGAGTTCAAAGAGGGCAGTGGTGCTGACTTAGTGGAAAAGTTGAAAAGCTACGTAATCTATTATGATGTGCTTTTAGCTTTAGGTTCGTTCCTAGTGTTGCCTAAACTTGAGGGTTTTAGGAAGTTTTCATCATTTGTGTTTGGATTGAATACCCTTGTAACTATCACATTGGGGTCGTTTCTGCTCACCCAGATGGTTAGTGTAGGCTCAAATATAGCATATTATCTAGTATCATTGGTGTTCAGTGTGTTTATAACGTTCCAGCTGTCGGGCAACGAGAACGTCGGAAAATACTACACTTTGAACAGTTGATTTTT